>CALZIC010000057.1 GCA_945787285.1 uncultured Desulfuromonadales bacterium | reverse complement strand
CCACTAATTCTGGCCCTTTTGGCCGCTGTCTTCGTTGCGCCTCCTTGACTTAACGCAAGGCTAGGCCTGCGTCGGCGCGCCTTGACAGCAACCAAAATGTCTCAGAATTAACTGACACGATTAACCAAACAGCCCACTAGGAGGCTGTCCAACAATTAGAGACCGGCTGCAAACCCAGCTGTTTGGCCCATATTTCGGCTCCTTTTCGGCCCATAGCTACAGCTATGAGCTCTCAAACGACCCAAAATCTGTTCTCAAACTTCTGGATTTTCGCTTCGGCCCTATTATCGGACAGCACACTAGCGGACAGGCAGGCAATCAGGGTACCTGTAAATGGGCGAATGCGACAGTTAAATCGTGGCACGGTACGGCTTTTATGGCCGGATTAAAATCAAAAACCAATTGCCGCAGGCGGGCTTTAGGTGGTATATGTTGAGATTACGTGAATCACAGGGGCCAACCCTGTGGTTTTTGTTTTTCTCTAAAAGAAAGCGTTTCAACCATGATCAGCGCCAACAATGTGGCTCTCGCCTACGGCAAAAGAGTCATTTTCAAAGACGTCAATATAAAGTTCATCCCCGGCAATTGCTATGGACTCATCGGGGCCAACGGAGCCGGCAAATCAACCTTTCTGAAAATTCTTGCGGGGGAACTCGAAGCGGACAAGGGCGTGATTTCTGTTGGTCCCGACCAACGGATCGCCATGCTGCGCCAGGATCAATTCGCCTTTGACGAAGAGACGGTCTTCAACACCGTGATGATGGGCCACGAAACCCTTTACAAGGTGATGGCCGAGCGCGAAGCGATCTATTCAAAGGGGGAGTTTACCGAGGAGGACGGCGTTCGCTCGGGGGAGCTGGAAGCCGAGTTTGCCGAAATGAACGGCTACGAAGCCGAGTCGGAAGCGGCGGTGCTGCTTAACGGCCTCGGCATTTCCGAAGAGCTGCGCCACAAGAAGATGAAGGAGCTCGAGGGGGGCGAAAAGGTCCGGGTGCTGCTGGCCCAGGCCCTGTTCGGCAACCCCGACATCCTGCTCCTTGATGAGCCGACCAACCACCTCGACCTCAAGTCGATCGCCTGGCTGGAGGAGTTCCTTTCCCGGTTTCAGAACACCGTCCTCGTCGTTTCCCATGACCGTCACTTTCTCAACCAGGTCTGTACCCACGTGGCCGACATCGACTTCGGCAAGATCACCGTATATGTCGGCAATTACGACTTCTGGTACGACGCCAGTCAGCTGGTGCTGAAGCAGAAGCAGGACGAGAACCGCAAGGTTGCCGACAAGGCCAGCGAGCTCAAAGAGTTCATCCAGCGCTTCAGCTCCAACGCCTCCAAGGCCAAGCAGGCGACCTCGCGCAAGAAGCTGCTTGAAAAGCTCACCCTGGAGGATATGCCGGTCTCCTCGCGGAAATACCCCTTTGTCGTCTTCAAGCCGGAACGCGCCTGCGGCGACATAATCCTCGAGATCAAGGACCTCAGCAAAACGGTCGACGGCGTCAAGGTGCTCGACAACTTCAGCCTGACCGTCAACAAGGGGGACAAGATCGCCTTTGTCGGCGGCGACAGCCTGACCAAGACGACCCTCTTCCAGATCCTTGCCGGAGAGCTCGAGCCCTTCCCCAAGGAGAACGGCCGCTACTTCGAAAACGACCTGAACCTGATTGAGTGGCTGCGCCAGTTCGCCCCCGGCGAGGGGGAGAGCTTTGCCCGCGGTTTTCTCGGTCGCATGCTTTTCTCCGGTGAAGAGGCGACCAAGAAGTCAAACGTCCTCTCCGGGGGGGAGAAGGTCCGCTGCATGCTCTCCAAAATGATGCTCGCCGGGGCCAACGTGCTGGTTTTCGACGAACCGACCAACCACCTCGATCTCGAGTCGATCACCGCCCTCAACAATGGTCTGGTCGCCTACTCGGAAGTGATCCTGTTCGCCTCACACGACCACAAATTTCTGTCAACGGTCGCCAACCGTATTGTCGAATTCGCTCCCGGAGGATTCATCGACCGGATGATGACGTTTGACGAATACCTCGAAAGCCCCGAAGTTGCTAAGATCAGGGACGAGCTCTTCCAGGGGCATGCCGAACTGAGCTTGTAAAGGGTCAAATGTCAAATTACGTGAACGAAACGTTGAACAACATAGAAATGCGTCGCAGCATCCGTTCCTTCACCGGGCAGCCCGTCCAGGAGGGGGATCTGACCGCCATCCTCGAAGCCGCCAACCAGGCTCCCTCGGCCCACAACCAGCAGGCGTGGCGCTTCGTGGTGGTGCGGGGTGAAAAGAAGACTGAGCTCGCCAGCCTGGTCAGTTCAAGAGCTGCGGATTTCCCCAAGGCCTCCTCGGCGCTTTTGCGCATGGCCGCCCGCAGCATCAAGTCGGCGCCGGTGGTCGTTGCGGTGGTGAACACCGGGGAGTTGATCAACCACGGGACCAACCTCTTCAAGCTCAACGCCGAGCAGTCCCTTGATTTTTTCCGCACTATGGAAATTCAGAGCTCGGCCGCTGCCGTTCAGAATATGCTGCTGGCGGCCTCTTCCCTGGGGCTTTCCACGGTATGGCTCGGGGTGCTCTTTCTGATCAAGGAGGAAGTGGTCGAGTTTTTCGGCGAGCCCGAAGGGGAGTTCATGGCGGTCATTCCTGTCGGTTATGCCGCCAAGGAGAGCCAGGGCCCGGGCAAACGGCCCCTCGAGATGCAGGTGCGGGTGCTGGAATAGGCCCTGCTCCTGAGCCCCCCCCCTTGACTACGTCGGGAGAAGTCCATGTCTGAAGATGCTGTGCACCCCTATCAGTCCCTTACACCAGGCCTCGTGATGGACGCCATCGAAAGCCTTGGCTACCGCTGCGACTGCCGTACCCTGGCCCTGAACAGCTACGAGAATCGCGTCTACCAGGTCGGTATCGAGGAGGGCGAACCGGTCATCGCCAAGTTCTATCGTCCCGAGCGCTGGAGCGACGAGCAGATTGCCGAGGAGCACCGGTTCTGTTTCGAACTGGAGGAACACGAACTGCCGGTGGTGGCGCCCCTGAGAGGCGAGCAGGGGGAGAGCCTCTTTCGGTACCAGGGCTTCCGCTTCGCCCTGTACCCGAGAAAAGGGGGGCATGCGCCGGAATTCGACGACCTCGACAACCTGTTGATTCTGGGCCGGCTGATGGGGCGCATCCACCGGGTCGGCGCGCTGCGACCCTTTGATCATCGCCCCAGGCTCGACTGCCAGAGCTATGGCCATGACAGTGTCGCCCTGATTGCCGAGCGGTTCATCCCACAGGAGTATCGGGCCAGCTATACGGGCCTGACCCGCGACCTGCTGCAGGCCCTGGACGAGATCATGGAAGGGGGGAGGGGGCTCTCGTTTATCCGGGTGCACGGCGACTGCCACACCGGCAACATGCTGTGGCGCGACAACGCTCCCCATTTCGTCGATTTTGACGATGCCCGCATGGCGCCGGCGGTGCAGGATCTGTGGATGATGCTGTCGGGAGATCGGCCCCGCCAGAGCGCCCAGCTGGCCGAGATCATCGAGGGGTACAACGAGTTTTTCGATTTTCATCCCGGGGAGCTGCGTCTTGTCGAGGCGCTGCGCACCCTGAGAATGCTTCACTAC
Organism: uncultured Desulfuromonadales bacterium; assembly: GCA_945787285.1. Classification (GTDB taxonomy): domain Bacteria; phylum Desulfobacterota; class Desulfuromonadia; order Desulfuromonadales; family Trichloromonadaceae; genus CALZIC01. The sequence goes on along the minus strand of CALZIC010000057.1, from coordinate 14,063 downwards.
AGCGCCTGGCTGGCCAGGCGCTGGGTAGACCCGGCTTTTCCCATGCATTTTCCCTGGTTCAACACCGTACAGTACTGGGGAGAGCACATTCTCCACCTGCGCGAGCAGCTCGCGGCCCTCAACGAGCAGCCGCTGCAGCTCGCTTAGAGACCATCAGCAAATAATCGCCAGGCGGATTCATTCTATGCTACTTGCCAGGGGAAGCCGATGATATTGCTCCTTTTCTACGGTGCATTTTCGGCGGTGTTTATCGGCTTGATGATCACCGTCTATATCAAAATGCAGCGCTTTGGACTCATCAAGGCCCTGGGGGCCTCATTGCTTGTCGGATGCCTTCTGTTCCTGTTTTTCCCGATGCCGATACACGGCGGCTTCACGTTTCTTTTTGAAATCGCCATTGACGAGGTGAAACATGAGATGCAGGACCGGGCCCTTGCGCAACAGGAGAAGATTAACTCTGCATTTCTGACCAAGTTTGAAAACCGCTTTTCAGGCGTACTGAGTTTCCAAAAACTTTCAAGAGAATCGAAGCGCTGGTATGAGGTGACAAGCGTCGAAGGGACCCGGGGCTGGCACGACACCCGAAGCGCCATGGTTTGGAGCGAACCTTTTACGGGGGTCGGCTCCGGCAACCGGCCGACCCTTGATGAGGCCGTCTCGTTCTGCCGGCACCTTCCTCCGGCTGGCTTCTGGGCCCTCCCGACTGAAGCGGAGAGGTATCATTTCTGGAAGTCGGGTGGGCCTGAACTGTTTGATGAGCGGAGGTACGGATCGATATCCGGGCTGGTCGACAGCCGACTGCAGATGGTCATACCGGTGGTCCAACTCGGCAGAGGGGCGGACCTGGCGGTTCGCTGCATTGCCAGGGGGCCTAATGCGCCGGTGCGGGGATACATTCAAGACGATATTCCTCTGGCCGAATGGAACCGGTATCAGATGAGCAAGGTGGCCCAGTCGCCCAACCAGGTCAATCGGCCCATCGACAAGCCGTGGCAGGGCAATGCCAATGAGCGGCAATAAAAAGCAGGCCCCTGAAGTCTATAGCCAAACCATCCTCTACCGAGAGTGATACGCGGTTTGCTCATTTTGTGTTGGCCCCGACAGAAATTAAGGCGTCTGGCGGGAGACTACCCGCCGGTTCTCACACCCCGCTATAAAGTTACAAACAGAAAAGGCGAACCCTCCAAGGGTTCGCCTTTTCTGTTGCAGTTTGGATGCTTGCACACACTACCCTAGAATCTGCTTCAAGTCCTCCTCGGCCGTGGTGATCGGGCCGATATTGTAGTTTTCGACCAGGAAGTTAAGAACATTCGGGGTGACGAAGGCCGGCAGGGTGGGGCCGAGCTTGATATTCTGGATGCCGAGATGAAGCAGGGTCAGCAATATGGCGACGGCCTTCTGCTCGTACCAGGAAAGGACCATCGAGAGGGGCAGGTCGTTGACGCCGCACTCAAAGGCCTCGGACAGGGCCAGGGCGATCTTGATGGCGCTGTAGGCATCGTTGCACTGGCCGACGTCGAGCAGCCTGGGGATGCCGCCGATATCTCCGAAATCGAGCTTGTTGAAGCGGTACTTGCCGCAGGCCAGGGTCAGTATCACGCAGTCTTTCGGCACCTTTTCGGCAAACTCGGTGTAGTAATTGCGACCGCTCTTGGCCCCGTCGCAGCCGCCGATCAGGAAGAAGTGCCTGAGCTGTCCGGCCTTGACCGCTTCGATCACCTTGTCGGCAACGCCAAGGACCGCGGCGTGTCCGAAACCGGTGAGGATCTCCTTGCCGGGTTTTTCCTCAAAGCCCTCGAGCTCCTGGGCCTTTTTGACCACGGCAGAAAAATCCCAGCCGTCGATATGCTTGACGTCGGGCCACTGGACCAGGCCCCAGGTGAACAGGCGGTCCTTGTAGGTTGCGGCCGGGCGCTGGATGCAGTTGGTGTTGAAGATGATGGCGCCGGGGAAATCGGGGAACTCCTTGGCCTGGTCCTGCCAGGCGCCGCCGAAGTTGCCCGCCAGGTGAGCGTACTTTTTCAGCCCGGGGTAGCCGTGAGCCGGCAGCATCTCGCCGTGGGTATAGATATTGATCCCTTTTCCATCGGTCTGCTTGAGCAGCTCCTCGAGCATGCGCAGGTCATGCCCTGAAACCAGGATGGCTTTTCCAGCCCGGGTGCCGAGCTGTACCGGGGTCGGCTCCGGGTTGCCGTAATTGTTGACATGGGCCTGGTTGAGCAGTTCCATGGTGACCAGGTTGATACGCCCGCATTCCATGGCCATGTTAACGAAATCCATCAAGCCGAGGCTGCTGTCGAAAGTGGCGGCCAGGGCCTTGTGGGTGAAGGCGTAGACTTCGTCGTTTTCCTGTCCGATCACCAGGGCGTGGTGGGCGTAGGCGGCATAACCCTTGATGCCGTAGAGGATGAGCTGTTGCACCGAATGGATGTCCGGATCGAGGCTCGGGTCTTTCACTCCGTGCGCCTGCCCTTGTCGGATCAGTTCGGACTGGCTGGGCGCCGGTGCCCAGTTGGCCGCTTCGGGAATCTGTCCCGGCACGCTTCCTGCCAGATTCCGGGCCTTTTTCAGGATGTCTCCGGCCTTGATCGCCAGCTTGGCCAACTCGGCCGGGTCGAAGTCGACGTTGGTTACCGTGGCGAAAAGCCCGTCGATCATGAACCGGTCGACTTCGCCGTCTTTTTTGCCCTGCCCACGGGCCTTGTCGGCCCAGAAGGCGATGCCTTTCATGGCATATACCAGCAGATCCTGCAGGGCCGCGACATCGGGCTGTTTGCCGCAGACCCCGATTTTGGTACAGCCGCCGCTGGCCGACTGCTCGCATTGGTAGCAGAACATTTCAGTCGCCGGTGTCTCCCCGCCAGGGTCTTTCTCGTCATCGTCGCCGCCAAAGCCGAAAAGTTTCCAGAGTTTTTTCATGGGCTGATGTCTCCTGAGGATCGGTTTGCTAAGAGTTAGAATAGGCTCACTCCTTCAAGGTTAGTGTATAATAGTCACATCGCAAGGTCCGGCCTTGCTTGTGCGACGTACGATGTACGTCTCCGCACAAGGCCTTGATTTCCTTGACCTTGCGAAAAATTGCTCGTTTCCCATATGAAAACTGCGCTAATCCCATCCATAGTTTCCGGATGGAAACTTAGTTAAGGAGGAGTAATGCGTCGCTACTGGCTGATGAAGTCCGAGCCGGGGTGTTTTTCTTATCAGGACCTGCTCGATTCCCCAGATCAGACCACCTGCTGGGACGGGGTTCGCAACTACCAGGCCCGCAACCTGATGCGCGACCAGATCAAGATAGGAGACGGGGTTCTCTTTTATCACAGCAACATCAAAGAACCGGCCATTGTCGGTACCGCCGTTGTGGTCAAAGAGGGATACCCGGACCATACGGCACTCGATCCGCGCAACGACCATTTCGACCCCAAAGCCAGCGAGGCGAATCCCATATGGTTCATGGTCGATGTCAAGGCGGTATCCCCCCTTGAGCACGAGATCACCCGCGGCTTTCTGAAAGAACATCCACGACTCTGCTCCATGGATGTTTTAAAAAAGGGGAACCGGCTGTCGGTACAGGAGGTCTCCCCAGGGCACTGGCAGGAAATATTGACCCTGGCAGGGTTGAAGGAATGATGATTTTGTGAAAGAATGAAGATGCTGAAATTATTGACTATATCAGTTTGAAGCAGCGGCGGAGGACGCAATGAAAAGGTTCGGAAAAATTATCGGAGTGCTCGGCATTGTCCTGGTGGTGCTTGTCGTGGCCCTGGCCGTGCTGGCAAAAACCCTGATTACCCCGGAGAAAATCAAGGCCACCGTGCTTCCCCTGGCCAAGGATGCCCTGAAGCGGGAAGTAAGGCTGGGGGACGTCGATGTCAGTCTGTTGTCGGGGATTACCCTCAAGGATCTGACTATCCAGGAAAGGGACGGGGATGAGGCCTTCGTTGTCGCAGACCAGATGGTGCTTAAATACCAGCTCTGGCCGCTGCTGTTCATGCGGGTTGTGGTTGATGAGGCCCGCCTTGACAACCCCCGCATCCGCATCGTGAGAAACGCCGACGGCTCGTTCAACTTCAGCGACCTGGCCGGCGGGGAGGGCGACAAGGCTCAGCCCAAGGCCCCCGCTGCCGATGCGGGCGAAAAGGGGAGCGCCCCCCCCGTCGACCTGCTGGTCTCGCGGATCGGGATCAGCGGCGGAGAGCTGCAGTTCACCGACCACATGATCAGCAAGGAGGCGCCGTACCGCTATAACCTGAGCGACCTGAATCTTGCCGTGCACAACCTGTCGCTCTCCAAGGCGTTCCCCTTTGAGGTCTCTGCAAACGTCAACGGCTCCAGCTTCGCCGTCGATGGCGAGGCGAGCGTCGCCGACCAGAGCGGCAGCGCGACAGTCAAGTTGAGCGACTTGGATGTCACCGCCTTCGCTCCGTACTTTCGCGACCAGGTACCCGGTAAATTAAAAGGACTCAAGGTCGACCTGGACCTCACGGCCAGCGGCGGGCTTACGACCCTGGTCTCCAAAGGGGTGATCGTCCTCAAGGGGATCGACATCACCCTCGACGCCCTGCCCGACGCACCGATAGCCGATTCGAAATTTACGGTGAACTATGCCGTGGCTGTCGATCAGCAGGCTGCGGCCGTCACCATCGATCCGACCACCTTCGATTTCAACGGCATCAAGGCCGATGTCTCGGGAAAGGTTACCGGCTACGATAAAACACCGTTGGTCGATCTGGCGCTGGTCATGGCCGGCCTCGACTTGAGAACCGCTATCGCCGCGCTGCCTGCCGGGCTGGTCAAGCCTGCCGAGGGTCTCGACCCGGCCGGCAGCATCGATGCGCGCTTCAACCTGGCCGGCGCGGTTGATCAGCCCATGAAGCTGCTCAGGGACGGAACCATTAAGCTTGCTGGTGTGCAGGCCTCGGCCTCCGGGCTGCGTCCTTCGCTTTCGGGGAAGATGAGCCTCAAGGGGGATTCCGTCGAAAGCCAGGATATGGTTCTTCAGATCGGTGACAATACGGCGAAGATCGCGTTCAGCGCCAGCAACCTGTTAGGTAAGCCGATTGTCGCCAGCAGCCGCATCGAGTCGGAGCGTTTTCTGCTCGACCCGCTCTTAAAAGCCACCGCCGCACCGGCGGCCGCCGGGAAGGAGACAAAAAAGCCCGCCGCCAAGGCCGGCGGGCCCAAAGAAGAAATCGGGCCCTTTGACATCCCGGTCAAGGCCGACGGGGTGGTCCGGATCGGAAAGACGGTCTACCAGGGGCTGAACGTCGACAACTTTCTGCTCAACTACCGCCTGCAGAACAACATTCTGACCATCGACAACCTCTCCGGGGACATCGCCGGGGGGACGTTCAAGCAGACGACCGTTGTCGATCTCGGTAAAAAGGGCCTGAAATATAACGGGAACCTGGCCTTGGCCGGTGTGCAGGCGGATCCACTGGTCAACGCCTTCTTCCCCAAGGCGACCGGAACCGTTTTCGGCGCGATGAACATGGATATCGGGTTCGATGGCCAGGGGACTCTCATCGAAACCCTCAAGCGGAGCATGTCAGGAAAAGGCAAGATCAATCTCTCCCAGGGCCGCCTGACCGGAGCAGGCCTCGTGCAGCAGTTTGCCACGTATCTGAAACTCGACCAGCTCAAAGACCTTCAGTTCAACGAGTTCAAGGGAAGCTATACCATTAAAGACGGGGCCGTTCAGATGAACAGCGATTTTTCCGGCAAGGACGTCCGCATGTCTCCACAGGGAAAGGTCGGCCTCGATGGGGCCCTGGACCTCGCCCTGGGGGCCATGCTGTCTCCGGAGATTTCCCGGAAGCTGGATAAGAAAGGGGAAATCAGCCAGTTGCTGACCGATGCCGAAGGATGGAGTGAGCTGCCCCTCAAGGTTGCCGGCACGCTGTCCAGCCCCAAATTCCGGCTCGACACCACGGCGGCCGCCACCGCGGTAAAAAAGAAGGCACAGCAGGAGTTGCAGCAGAAACTGCAGGAGAAGGTCTTCGACAAGCTCGGCACCTCGGAAACCGAGGGCGACCCGGCCAAAGATGCTGCAAAAAAACTCATCGACAAGACATTCAAGGGGCTATTCGGCAATTGACAAGCCCTGGACAATGTCGTAAAAATGAGCAAAAATACTAATTAGGAGTATGAATTAATGGCCGGAACCGAAGATTTCAGCGGATTTGAAGTACTGCGTGCTGCGATGGAGGTCGAGAAGAACGGGCATCGTTTTTACAGCGATATGGCGGAGAAAGCCCGCAACGAACTGGCAAGGGAGATCTTCTCGCTGCTCGCACAGGATGAAGTGGCCCACCTGGGGACCCTTGAAAAGCTGATCCCCAATTATGAAGAGGGAGCTTTCTGGGAGGATGAAGAGGAGTTTCTGCCCTACCTGAGGCGATTTTCCGACAGTGAAATCTTTCCGTCCTCACAGCGGGTTGCCGAAGTCCTTGGTCAGGCCGATCCCGACCTGAAGGCCCTCGATCTGGCAATCGAAGCCGAAGAGAAATTCGCCGAATATTTTCACATGGCTGCCCGCCATGCCCGCACCCGCGAGGGGAAGGATGCTTTCGCCTGGCTGGCTTCCGAAGAGGACCGCCATGCCAAGGTGCTCAGGGAGCGCAAGGAGAAATATCTGGCGATCAAATAGAACTACGCCCAGCTGTATATGACAAACGGCCGGCATATTGCCGGCCGTTTGTCATTTGAAAGTGGGTCAGGGGAGGGCGAGAAAGGCCCGGGAGACCAGCTTTCCGGTCGGAAGAAAGTTCTCGCTGGGCTGACTTCCGTTGTCCTGATGGTAGTTTCTTCGCTCGCAGAGAAAAGGGGTCTTGCCCTTGCAGTAGACCTGAAAAATCCCCTTCCAGGCAATGCTCTGCCGGGTGTGGAACTTGGCGTAAAAAATACATTCATCCTTGAAATCACAACTTTCACTCATTCGGTTTCTTCCTCTTCTTCATTTAGTTGTTGCCGCCAGTGGCCTGTTTGGTTAATCGACGCGATTAACCGGACAGTCTACTCGTCTGAGGTGGAAATCTGGGCCTCCACGGCAAAGCGCTTGATTTTTCGCGTGGTGGTCTTGGGAAATTCCGATTCCCTGAGGGTGAACTTTTTGATGCGTTTGTAATCGGCAAGTCGTTTCCCGACCTCCAGGACCTCCGACCGGATCAGCTTTTCCCGTTGATCTTCGGCCATAGGGTAAAGGTTGTTCTCCCGCGCATAATCATCGACGGCGTCCTGGTTGGGGAAAATCATCGCGTAGACTTCCTCGGCACTGGTCGACACCTTATGGCCGTAAACCATCGCCTCGGCAATGAAGGGGCTGTTCAGCAGTTCGGTTTCGACCTCCTCGGGATAGACGTTTTTGCCGTTCGGCGTGACAATCAGGTTCTTCAGCCTGCCGCAGATAACCAGGTCCCCATGGCCGTCGATCCTTCCCAGGTCGCCAGTGTGGTACCAGCCGTCTTTGATCACCTCGCTGGTGGCCGCCGGGTTGTTGTAATAGCCCAGCATCACGTTCGGCCCTTTGACCAGGATTTCACCGACCCCTTCAGCGTTGGGATCGTTGATTTTAACCGATACGCCTTTGAGCGTTTTCCCGACCGTGCCCAGGGACATGTTTCCCGGGGCCTCGGCCGCAATCACCGGCGAGGTTTCGGTAATGCCGTAGCCCTGGAAGATGGAGACGCCAAGTTCAAGGAATCCCTTGGCCACTTCGGGGTCGAGGGCGGCTCCGCCGCTGATGAAGATGGTCCCCTGGCCTAGAAGGGTTTTTACCTTGCTGGTCACCAGGGCGCGGGTAAAGGGGATGCCGTAAAGGGTGTTCGAGAGGGTCCGCGAACGGATGTTTTTCATGATCCGGTCGTAAAAGGCCCGGTAGACTGCGGGCACCCCGAGAAAAAAGGTCGGCTTGACCTCGGTGAGGTTTTCCCCGAGTTTTTTCAGTGATTCGGCAAACGAAATCGCCCCCCCCAGAGAGAGGGGCAGCAGGATGCCGCAGACCTGTTCAAACACGTGATTGATCGGCAGAAACGAGAGGGTGTGCATCTTCTCGTCGAGGCCGAAATGGTCTTTAGCCCCGAGAATATTCGAGGTCAGGTTGCCATGGCTGAGGATGGCCCCCTTGGAATAGCCGGTGGTTCCCGATGTGTAGAGAATAACTGCAGGGTCGTTGCTCTGCTTGGGCACCTCGGTGTATTGGTCCGTGCTGCACAGGTCCTCAAAGCCGAGCAGGTGGCGTTTTTTGATCAGGTCCTGGCGCAGTCGAAATGCGGAGTGGAAAATGTCGAAGACCGGTTTGCTGCCGGGTTTGTCCCTGCCGCGGCGAGACAGCAGGTAGTGGGCGCGGTTGGCCGCCTCTTCGAGCCGCCGTACCCGCTCGGAGGGCAAGGAGAGTTCTTTTCTCAGCTGCTGCCACTCGGTAATGAGAGAGTTGATGGCCTCGCCGGCTTCGGAGTTGCCGCCATGGGGGAAGCGGTTGTGGTCGATCAGGACGATCTCGGTCAGCTCGGGCAGGTCGCCCATGAGGTCGAGCAGGGTGTCGAGATAGCTTTCGGTGGTGAATATGATGCGGGCCCCGCAGTCGGCGAGGATGTGCTTGAGTTCGCCCGACTTGAGGTCCTTGTCGATGGGGACGGCGATTGCGCCGGTGGCCAGGATGCCCAGGTAGGCGGTGACCCAGCGTGAAGACGATGGAGCCAGCAGGGCGATCTTGTCCCCAGCGCTGAGCCCCTTGCGCTGAAGTCCCGAAGCGACCCGTTCGCTTGTCGACCAGAGACGGGAGTAGGACGTGGCAATCCATCTGCCGGAAACCTTTTCCCGTATGGCAGGGCGGCTCTGATGCCTGGAGCAACTCTCTCGAATCAGCGAATCGACGGTTTTCAAGGTGCTTGCGCCTTCCGTGGCAGGGTCCCGGTTCAGGACAGGTTACAGACCGTTAAATTAACCAGTAGAGCGGGCATAAATCAAGTGCAAAGAGAAAAATCGTCCTTGCCTGCGCCCAAACTCCCCCTGATTTGGTTTATTCTTTACAAAACCCTGCTGTTTCATTATGCTTGATCGTTGCGCTCAACCACTAAAAAATGCAGATTTGAATAGGATCTATGGACCAGAAACTCATACGTAATTTTTCGATCATCGCTCATATCGATCACGGCAAGTCGACCCTTGCGGACCGCCTTCTTGACGAGACCGGCGCCCTGTCCGACCGGGAGAAGACCGCCCAGTTTCTCGACAAAATGGATTTGGAGAGGGAACGCGGCATCACCATCAAGGCCCAGGCCGTCCGGTTGAATTACAAGGCCGACGACGGCAAGACCTACGTGCTGAACCTGATCGACACCCCCGGCCATGTTGACTTTTCCTACGAAGTCAGTCGTTCGCTGACCGCCTGCGAAGGGGCGATGCTGGTCGTCGATGCCACCCAGGGGGTCGAGGCCCAGACTCTGGCCAACGTCTATCTGGCGATTGACGAGGATCTCGAAATCTTTCCCGTCCTGAATAAGATCGACCTGCCCAGTGCCGACCCCGACGCGGTCAAGGAGGAGATCGAAGACATTATCGGTCTCGACACCTCCGACACCGTCGTGGCGAGCGCCAAGGAAGGGATCGGCATTCACGACATCCTCGAGTCAGTGATCAAGAAGGTGCCGCCCCCCACGGGCGATGTCAACGCGCCGCTCAAAGCCTTGATTTTCGACTCCTGGTACGACCCTTACCAGGGGGTTATCATCCTGGTCCGCATCGTTGAGGGAACCCTCAACAAGGGGGACAAGGTGCAGTTGATGGCCAGCCGCAAGTCCTACGAAGTCCTCAAGATGGGCGCTTTCTCTCCCCACCCGGTGGAGATGGCATCGCTGGCCGCAGGGGAGGTCGGGTTCATCATTGCCGGCATCAAAAACGTTCAGGATGCCAAGGTCGGAGACACCATCACCCACCTGCACAAACCGACCGATACTGCTCTGCCCGGCTTCAAGGAAGTCAAGCCGATGGTCTTCTCCGGAATTTATCCCATCGACACCGGAGAGTACGACACCCTGCGTGACGCCCTGGAGAAGTTGAGCCTCAACGACTGTTCCTTCTCCTTCGAACCCGAGAACTCGCTGGCTCTCGGTTTCGGTTTCCGCTGCGGCTTCCTCGGTCTGCTGCACATGGAGATCATCCAGGAGCGTCTCGAGCGCGAATTCGGTGTCGAATTGATCACCACAGCGCCGACGGTTGTTTACAAGGTCACCACCGTCAAGGGAGAACTGCTTCAGGTCGAGAGCGCCAACAAGCTTCCGGAGGTGCAGTTCATCGACCGTATCGATGAGCCCTACATTCTGGCTTCGATTCACGTGCCGAACGATTTCGTCGGTGTCGTTCTGGCGCTCTGCGAGGAGAAGAGGGGGATTCAGCGGGAAATCAAATACCTTACCGCCAATCGCGTCATGGTCATCTATGAGCTGCCGCTGAACGAAATCGTCCTCGATTTCAACGATCGCCTCAAGTCGATCACCCGTGGCTACGCTTCGTTCGATTATGAGCATCTCGATTTTCGCCAGAGCGAACTGGTGCGGCTCAACGTTTTGATCAACGGCGACCTGGTCGATGCCCTCTCGCTGATCGTTCATCGGGACAAGGCCCAGTATCGCGGCCGGGACCTGGTCTCCAAGATGAAGCAATTCATCCCCAGGCAGCAGTTCGAGGTGGCCATCCAGGCCGCCATCGGCAACAAGGTCATTGCCCGCGAGACCGTTAAGGCGCTTCGCAAAGACGTAACGGCCAAGTGCTACGGCGGGGATATCTCCCGAAAGCGCAAGCTCCTCGAGAAGCAGAAAGAGGGCAAGAAGCGCATGAAGCAGGTCGGCAATGTCGAGCTGCCTCAGGAGGCCTTCCTTGCAATCCTTAAAGTGAAAGAGCAGAAATAATGTCCAATGCCCCCGACACGGCGCCCACCGAAGATGACATCAAGACCTCTGCCGTCAAAAAACCCTGGTATCGTGAATATGGTGAAGCCCTCATCGTCGCGGCCATTCTCGCTCTGATCATCCGCTCCTTTGTCGTGCAGGCCTTCAAGATCCCCTCGGGCTCCATGGAGGACACCCTGCTGATCGGAGATCACCTGCTGGTCAACAAATTCATCTTCGGTACAAAGATCCCCCTGACCGATTCCCGCATCCTGCCCATCCGCCATCCCGAGCGGGGGGACGTCATCGTTTTCGAGTTTCCCGAGGACGAGGAAAAGAGCTACTTCAAGCGCCGTGATTTTATCAAGCGTGTTGTCGGAACCCCCGGGGACAAGATCGAGATTCGTGATAAGCGCGTCTATGTCAATGGGCAGCCTCACAGCATCCCCCAGGAGGTTCACAAGGACGGCTCCCTCGCTCTGGGCGGGCTGCGGTCCTGCCTCGATGTCGACACCTTTCCGCGGCCGCAGCTCTGTCGGGATTTCATGCCTGAGATCACCGTTCCCGAGAATCAGTATTTCGTCATGGGCGACAACCGCGACCGGTCGTTCGACAGCCGCTTCTGGGGGTTTGTCGATGAATCGAAAATCAAAGGTCTGGCCTTCATCAAGTATTGGTCCTGGAATCGTGAAAAGTACAGCCCGAGGTGGAATCGGCTCGGCCGCCCCATCGAATAGGCATGATTTTAATCCCCCGCTTTTTGGGTTGACTTTCCCTGAAGCGGGGGATATATTGCGAAAAATTTTGAGAACGTCCCTTTTAAGTTAATCCCGAGAGGTTAGCAAGGGTGGCACTAGATGAACAAAGATTCTGCCTTTGCAGGTTTTTTTAGGGACGGTACCTTTTCGCCTTGTGCGGGGAGGTATTTTTTTGTGCCCAAAGCGTGACATAAAGGAGGACCGGGCGTGGCGAACGAAACGATTATTCTCGACAACCCAGGCATCAATCGGGCGCTGACCCGAATCGCTCATGAAATTCTCGAGTGCAACAAGGGGACAGCCGATGTGGTGCTGGTAGGAATTCGCAGCGGCGGCGCGCATCTGGCGGCCGTGCTGGCCGGCCGGGTCGCAGATATCGAAGGGGAGCAGATCCCCCTCGGGGCGATCGACGTCACCATGTACCGCGACGACCTCGGCTCTCGCGGTAGCCTGCCGGTCGGAAAGACCGACATTCCCTTTCCCCTTGACGGGAAAAAAATCATTCTGGTCGACGACGTCCTCTATACGGGGCGCACCATCCGCGCCGCCATGGACGCCCTGATCGATATCGGTCGCCCGCAGAATATCCAGCTCGCGGTTCTGATCGATCGCGGTCACCGCGAACTGCCGATCCGTCCCGACTACGTCGGGCGCAACGTCCCCACCTCCCGTGAAGAGGACATCCGGGTGGCATTCGATGACAGCAACATACCGACTGAAGTCAGTCTTATAAAACCTTAAACCCTCTGGGAGGTTCTCCATGTCTTTCCGACATAAGCATATCCTTGGCACGGAACAGCTGTCCAAAGAAGATATCGAGCTGATCCTGGACACGGCCGACAGTTTCAAGGAGGTCAACACCAGGGATATCAAAAAGGTTCCGACGCTGCGGGGTAAAACGGTCATCAATCTCTTCTACGAAGCCAGCACCCGAACCCGGACCTCTTTTGAGATCGCCGGCAAACGCATGTCGGCCGACACCATCAATATTTCGGCCTCCGCTTCTTCGGTGGTCAAGGGGGAGACCCTGGAGGATACCGCCAGGAACATCGAAGCGATGCATCCGGATATCATCGTCATGCGTCACTCCGCCTCGGGCGCTCCTCACTACCTGGCCGAGCGTCTCACCGAGAGCTCGATCATCAACGCCGGCGACGGGGCGCACGAGCACCCGAGCCAGGCGATGCTTGACTTGATGACCATCCGCGAGCACAAAGGGAAAATCGAGGGGCTGACCGTGGCCATCGTCGGCGATATCGCCCACAGCCGCGTGGCCCGCTCGGACCTGTACGCCCTAAAGACCATGGGTGCCACCGTTCGCCTGGCCGGACCTGGGACCATGATTCCCCCCGGCATCGAAAAACTCGGCGCCGAGGTGTACACCGACATCAATGAAGCGATCAAGGATGCTGATGTCATCATTATGCTGCGCATTCAGATGGAACGCCAGGGCAACACCCTGATCCCCTCGCTGCGGGAATATTCCCAGTTTTTCGGACTCAACCCGGAGAACCTGAAACTGGCCAAGCCCGATGCCATCGTCATGCACCCGGGCCCGATGAACCGCGGGGTTGAAATTTCCTCCTATGTCGCCGACGGTTCGCAGAACGTCATTCTCGACCAGGTCGAAAACGGCGTGGCCGTTCGCATGGCCATGCTCTACCTGCTCGCCGGCGGCCAGGAAACCGAATAGGATATCGATTCCGGATTCACACTTCTACAGCGAGGACACTACCCATGAAGCTACTGATCAAAGGCGGAAGGCTTCTCGATCCCTCCCAGGGGACCGACGCTCAACTTGATATACTGGTCGAAGACGGCAAGGTTTCGCGCATTGGCGAAAACCTTCAGGCCGAAGGGGCCGAGGTTGTCCAGGCCGAAGGGAAACTGGTCGTTCCCGGCCTGCTCGATATCCACGTACACCTGCGCGACCCCGGCTACGAATACAAGGAAGACATCGTCTCCGGCACCCGGGCTGCCGCGGCCGGCGGCTTTACCTCGATTGCCTGCATGCCCAACACCAACCCTTTCAACGACAACAAGTCGGTGACCTGGTATATTCGTTCCCGGGCCAAGGAAGAGGGCTTTGCCAACGTCTTCCCCCTCGGCAGCATCACCAAGTGTCTTAAAGGCGAAACCCTGGTCGAAATGGGCGATCTCAAGGAAGCCGGATGCGTCGGGTTCACCGACGACGGCCGCCCGGTGGCCAACGGGGAAGTCATGCGCCGCGCCATGGAATACGCCACCGGCTTCGACATGCCGATCCTCAGTCATTCCGAAGACCTGAGCATCGTCGGCGACGGGGTGATGAACGAGGGCTTCGTCGCCACCGAGCTCGGGCTCAAGGGAATCCCCTGGGTCGGCGAAGCCGCAGCCATCGCCCGAGACGTGATGCTGGCCGAATTTACCGGTGCGCGCCTGC
>CALZIC010000056.1:4349-18199 GCA_945787285.1 uncultured Desulfuromonadales bacterium | reverse complement strand
ACAACCAGGGTAAGACCGAGAACCGCCGCAGCCCTGGACCGGAAGCCTGATTTGCCGGGAAAAGGCCACCTTTCGAGCAGAATCCACCCCCACAGGGCGAAACAGATCACATGACCGAAGTCCCAGGCGTGCTTGAAGGAGCGCGGAGAATAACGCCCTGAGCTACCGGCGAAGAGCAGAACGGCGCACAGCCCTGCCGCCAGTATCAACAGGGCTGTTTTCATTTAATGCGCCTCACGCCAGTTGGCGCCGACGCCGATATCGACCACCAGCGGCACGTTGAGCTCGACCGCCCCTTCCATCTCTTCGCGCACCAGTCTCTGCACCGCCTCCAGTTCGTTCTGCTCCACGTCAAATACCAGTTCATCGTGCACCTGAAGAACCATTTTTGTCTGTAGGCCTTCCTTTTTCAGCCGCTCGTGCACCCGCACCATGGCGACCTTGACGATATCGGCGGCCGAGCCCTGAATCGGGTAGTTGATGGCGTTGCGCTCGGCGTAGCCGCGGATGGCGCCGTTTTTGCTGTTGATCTCGGGGACCGCGCAGCGCCGCCCGAGCAGGGTGGTCACGTACTGCTTTTCGCGCGCCTCCTCCTTCTTGCTTTCCATAAAGGTCTTGATGCCGGGATAGCGGGCGAAGTAGTTGTCGATGAAGGTCTGCGCCTCCTTGCGGGAGATCCCCAGGTCCTTGGCCAGGCTGAAGGCGCCCATGCCGTAGATAACCCCGAAGTTGATGGTCTTGGCCTGGCGGCGCATGTCCGCAGTCACCATTTCTGGAAAGACCCCGAAAATTTCGCTGGCGGTGCGCTTGTGGATGTCGTCTCCGGCGGCAAATGCCTCCTTGAGGCCGGGCTCGTCGGCCATGTGGGCGAGCACCCGCAGTTCGATCTGCGAGTAGTCGGCGGCCAGCAGCACGTTGCCCTCGGCGGGGATGAAGGCCTCGCGAATGCGCCGCCCTTCCTCGGTGCGGATCGGGATGTTCTGCAGGTTCGGGTCGCTCGAGGAGAGACGCCCGGTGGCGGTGACCGCCTGGTTGAAGGAGGTGTGAATGCGTCCGGTCTGCGGGTGAACCAGCTTGGGAAGGGCGTCGGTATAGGTGCTCTTGAGCTTGGACATGGAGCGGTATGCGAGAACCTTTTCCGCAATCTCGTGTTCTTCAGCCAGGTTGGTGAGCACCTCGACGTTGGTCGACCAGCCGGTCTTGGTCTTCTTCCCCCTCGGCAGCCCGAGGCGCTCGAAGAGCACCTCACCCAACTGCTTGGGCGAGCCAACGTTGAACGGTGCTCCGGCGAGCTCGTGGATCTCCTTCTCGAGCACCGCCAGCTTCTGCTCCATTCCCCTGGAGAGCCCGCCGAGAAAATCGGCGTCGATGCGCACCCCGCTCCATTCCATGTCTGTGAGAATTTCGACCAGCGGCATCTCCACCTCGGCAAAGAGCTTTTGCTGTTCGACCTCGCCCAGCTTCGGCTCGAGCACCTCGGCCAGGCGCCAGGTGATATCGGCGTCCTCGGCAGCATAGGGGATGGCCTTTTCGATTTCGACCTCCTCGAAGCCGACCTGGTTCTTGCCGCTGCCGGCCACCTCGCTGTAGGCGATGGTCTTATGTCCGAGCAGTTCGCTGGCCAAGCTGTCCATGCCGTGGGAGGTGGCAGCCGGGTTGGCCAGGTAGGAGGCGATCATGGTATCGACGGCCACCCCGGCGACCTCGACCCCGGCGCGGCGCATCACCAGCAAATCGTACTTGATGTTCTGGCCGATCTTGGCGATGTTCGGGTTGGCGAAAACCGGGCGCAGGCGATCGAGCACCTTCTTCCGGTCGAGCTGTTCGGGGGCGCCGAGATAGCGGTGTCCCAGGGGGATGTACCAGGCTTCGCCCGCCTCTACGGCAAAGGAGAGCCCGACCAGGTCGGCGCGGGTGGCAACCAGGCTGGTCGTCTCGGTATCGAAGGCGAAGCGCTCGGCCTTCTCGAGCTTTTGCACCAAGGCCTCAAAGTCGCTTTCGGTCAGGATTCCGCAATACCCCTCACCGGTCGAGCGGGTTTCGGTGGAGAACTCCTGGATCAGCCTATGGAACTCCATCTCCTTGAAAATGGCGGTCAGCACCTCGCCGTCCGGTTCGCTCAGGGCAAAGCTGTCGTATTCGAGGTCAAGTTCCACGTCGTCGCGCAGCAGTACCAGCTCGCGGGAGAGGCGGGCCTGGTCGCCGAATTCTCGCAACTTCTCCTGCATCTTCCCCTTGATCTGGTCGACGTTGGCCAGCAGGTTCTCCACCGAGCCGTATTCTTTGATGAACTTGACGGCAGTCTTCTCACCGATGCCGGGCACCCCCGGCACGTTGTCAGAGGTATCGCCGGCCAGCGCCTGCACCTCGATGACCTTGTCCGGGGTGCCGCCGAAACGCTCTTCGACCTCGGCCAGCCCCGAGCGCTTGTCCTTCATGGTATCGAGCAGAAAAACCCGCTCGTTGACAACCTGCATCAGGTCCTTGTCGCCGGTGACCACGGTGACCTCCATCCCCTCGGCGGAAAACCGCTTGGCCAAAGTGGCGATGATGTCGTCGGCCTCGAACCCCTCTTTTTCGATCCCCGGCATGTTGAAGCCGCGCACCACCTCCTTGATCACCGGAATCTGCGGCGCCAAATCCTCGGGCATCTTGGCGCGGTTGGCCTTGTACTCGGGGTAGATCTCCTTGCGGAAGGTCGGCCCTTTGGCATCGAAAATCACCGCCAGGTGATCGGGGGCCTCCTCGCGCACCACCTTCATGAGCATATTGATAAAACCGTACACCGCGTTGGTGGCAAACCCCTTGGAGTTGGAGAGGTGGCGGATGGCGAAATATGCACGATAAATGTAGCTTGAGCCGTCGATCAGATAGAGCCGCTTCGGTTGGTTGGACATGAAATACCTCGGTAATGGGTAGGAGTAATCCCGGTATTATTTCACAACCGGCTCAAAACACAACCCACTTGGCATCGACCGAAGCAGGTAGGGCGAGTTGCGCCCACCAGCTTTAAGCCAGGTCATCTCACTCAAAAAGACGGTGGGCACAGCCCACCCTACTGAAAACCATAAAATCAAAATCAGCCTCACGCCCGTTCGCTTCGCTCTCTCAAGACGCAAAGACGCAGAGGAACAGCATAAAAACAGAACAAGACAAGACAAGCTGTGCCCACCCTACCGCTCTGAAAGGTTTTCCCCGATTTTGACTTCCCCCCCGTGCTCCCCGTGTTCCCCGTGGTGAAAATGCCTTTCTGTTTCTGTCTTCCCCCACCCTACCTCACTTGTTTCCGTTTTAAATTCGCCATTAATCCACTGGCCCGTGTTGACAAGAAGCCCCAAAATGATTAGGTTTCCAGCAATGCCTGAAATTCCGATAGGAGCAACTCCGCATGGATGAAGAAATAGAAGAGTTTATCGAAGCCGAAATCAACGGTGATGCAGAAGAAGAGGATGAAGCGAACGAAGGACTGATGCTGGCGACCGAACTGCTGCCGGCCAGCCTGCCGATCATTCCACTGCGCCCCCGTCCGGCTTTCCCCGGACTGCTGATTCCGTTGGGAGCCACCGGAAAAACCCAGGTCACCGCGGTCAAAAGGGCGCTCGAGAGCCCCAGCCAGGCTATCGGCCTGGTCATGGTGCAGGACCTCGAGAGCGAAGACGGACCCGACAATATCCACAGAATCGGCGTCGTCGGAAAAATCGTCAAGGTCATCAACATCGATGACGACAGCGCCCAATTCCTGGTCAACTGCCTGGAACGGTTCTCGATCGAGGAAATGACCGAGCTCTCCGGGGCGCTCCTGGCCCGGGTACGCTACCACTTTGCCGCCGAACTTTTGGTCAACCCCGAACTCAAAGCCTATTCGATGGCGATCATCACCACCCTCAAGGAGCTGGTGCAGATCAACCCCCTCTACTCCGAAGAGATCAAACTGTTCCTCAACCGCTCGAGCATGGACGATCCCGGCAGGCTGGCCGATTTCGCCGCCAACCTGACCAGCGCCGACGGCCAGGAGCTGCAGGGTATCCTCGAATCGTTCGATGGACGGCGGCGTATCGGACAGGTGCTGATCCTGCTGAAAAAAGAACTCGAAGTCTCCCGGCTGCAGAACAAAATCTCCAAACAGATCGAAGAGAAGATATCCGCCCAGCAGCGCGAATTTTTCCTCAGGGAACAGCTCAAGGAGATCAAGAAGGAACTCGGCCTCGAAAAAGAGGGCAAAACAGCCGAGCTCGAAAAATTCCAGGAACGCCTCGAGGGGCTGACGCTCAACGACGAAGCCCGCAAGGCGGTCGATGAGGAGATGGACAAGCTTCAGCTGCTCGAGCCCTCCTCCCCCGAATATTCGGTCTCGCGCAACTACCTCGACTGGCTGACCATTCTGCCCTGGGGAAAATTCAGCAAGGACTCCTACAAGATCGACCGGGCCCGCCGCGTTCTCGACCGCGACCATTACGGCCTCGACGACGTCAAGGAGCGGATTCTCGAATTCATCGCCGTCGGCAAGATGAAGGGGGATATCTCCGGGTCGATCCTCTGCCTGGTCGGCCCTCCCGGTGTGGGCAAGACCTCCATCGGCAAGAGCATCGCCGACGCACTGGGACGCCGATTCTTTCGTTTTTCACTCGGCGGCATGCGCGATGAAGCGGAGATCAAGGGCCACCGGCGCACCTACATCGGTGCCATGCCGGGCAAGTTCGTCCAGGCGATGAAGAGCGCCGGCACCGCCAACCCGGTGCTGATGCTCGATGAAATCGACAAGATCGGCGCCTCCTTCCAGGGCGACCCCGCCTCGGCGCTGCTTGAGGTTCTCGACCCCGAGCAGAACGGCGCATTCCGCGACCACTACATGGATGTTCCCTTCGACCTCTCCAATGTCCTGTTCATCGCCACCGCCAACCAGCTCGACACCATCCCGGCGCCGCTGCTCGACCGCATGGAAATCATCCGTCTTTCCGGCTACATTCTCGAAGAAAAGGTCGAAATCGCCAAGCGCTACCTGATCCCCAAGTCATTGACCGGCCACGGTCTCGAAAAGGGACAGGTTTCCATCCGCAAGGACGCCCTGGTGGCCACCATCGACCGCTACGCCCGGGAGGCGGGAGTGCGCACCCTCGAAAACCGCATCAAGAAGATGATGCGCAAGGCGGCCATGGAGTTCGCCCAGGGGCGCACCGAGAAAATCACCATCCGCAAGCAGGATCTCGACACCTATCTCGGCAAGCCGGTCTTCAGCCCGGACGAAGTCTTCGAAAACGTTCCCGGGGTCGTCACCGGCCTGGCCTGGACCAGCATGGGAGGGGCGACGCTGCAGATCGAGGCGACCGCCATGCCGAGCAAGTCGAAGGGCTTCAAACAGACCGGCCAACTGGGAAACATTATGGTCGAAAGCTCGGAGATCGCCTATTCCTACGTGATGGCCCATCTCGAAGACTACGGCGCCGCGGCCGATTACTTCGACAACCATTTCGTTCACCTGCATGTCCCCGCAGGCGCCACCCCCAAGGACGGCCCCTCGGCCGGCGTCACCATGACCACCGCCCTGCTGTCGATGATCACCGGCAAGCCGGTGAAAAGCAAGCTCGCCATGACCGGTGAGCTGACCCTGACCGGGCGGGTGCTGCCCATCGGAGGGGTCAAGGAAAAGACCATCGCCGCCCGCCGCAGCGGCCTGAAAACCCTTATTTTCCCCGACGAGAACCGCAAGGATTTCGACGAGCTTCCCGCTTACCTGCAGGAAGGCCTTGAGGTTCACTTCGCCAGAGAATACAATGACGTCTTCCGCGTCGCTTTCGGAGCCTGAAAACAGGTTTCTACCAATAACCAATCACTGATCACCAATCACTGGAGTATAAAATGACCGTAGAAGAATTGAAAACCGCCGTTCTGGCCCTCGACGACGAGCAGAAAAAAGCCTTTATCCTCGAAACCCTCCCTTCCATGGCCCAGGATGTCATGAAAGACCCCACGTTCATGATGCAGCTCTTTCCGGTCTTTCTCGGCATCCTCAAAGAGAGCGGCATGGACCTGCAGCAGCTGCTGCAGCTCGCCACCATGATGGGCGGCGCGCCCTCCCAGGGGAACAACTGATTTTCCTCGTTGACGCAGATCGTCGGACCTGCTAGGTTATCGGCGCTATGAACCTGAATACTAACGCACATACCGTCAACCGTCGCTGGTGGCGCTGGGCCCTTATCTGAATACGGTCCGCGCGTCCTGCAGCAGTTGTTGTACCGCGAACCGATCCTGGTCGCGGTCGTTATAAAAAAACAAAAGCCGCGGCCCTTGGCCGCGGCTTTTTGTTGTTTTAACGTTTTTTTCCAATCACCAATCACAAATTACTAATCACCGACCTCAGAGGTATTGACATGCGCACTCTTTCCGGCATCCAGCCTTCCGGCTCCCTGCACCTGGGCAACTACTTCGGCATGATGAAGAAGATGATCGAGTACCAGGAAAGCGGCGAACTCTTCTGCTTCATCGCCAACTACCACGCCATGAGCTCCCTTTCCGACGGCAAAGCCTTGGCTCAGGGGACCCTCGAGGCGGCGGCCAACTTTCTGGCCCTCGGCATGGACCCCGAAAAGAGCATTTTCTGGGTTCAGTCCGATGTTCCCGAAGTGCAGGAGTTTACCTGGGTCCTCTCCAACTTCACCCCCATGGGGCTGCTGGAACGCTGCCACAGCTACAAGGACAAGGTGGCCCGCGGAATCGGCGCCAACCACGGGCTCTTCGCCTATCCGGTGCTGATGGCCGCCGACATTCTCATGTTTCAGAGCGAAAAGGTCCCGGTCGGCAAGGACCAGAAACAGCACGTCGAGGTCACCCGCGACATCGCCATCAAGTTCAACAACGAGTATGGCGACATCTTCACCCTGCCGGAACCGGTCATCGACGACGAGGTGGCCACGGTCCCCGGACTCGACGGACAGAAGATGAGCAAGAGCTACGGCAATACCATCGACCTCTTTCTGGAGGAGAAGGCCCTGCGCAAGCAGATCATGCGCATCGTCACCGACGCCACCCCTGTGGAAGACCCGAAAGACCCCGACAAGTGCAACGTCTTCCAGATTTACCGCCTCTTCCTCGACAAGGAACAGCAGGCCCAACTGCGCAACCGGTACCAGGCGGGGGGGCTCGGCTACGGCGAGGTCAAGCAGGAGCTGTTCGAGACCGTGCGCGACTTCTTCGCCCCCTTTACCGAGCGACGCAACGAACTGCTCGCCGACAAGGACGGTTTACGCAAGACCCTGGCTCAGGGGGCCGAAAAGGCCCGCTGGGCTGCCAGCAAAACCCTGCGCAAGGTCCGCAAGAAAACCGGCCTGGTCTATTAGACGGTGAGAAGTGATGGGTGAGGGGTGAGGGGGAAAAGCAAATAAAACGTCCCCCGAAGCCCCTCTTTCCTTGTGACCGGCGCCGACTCTGGCATACTTGACCACGGGGGCATGCACCGGGTCTACTACACAAGGAGGCGCCATGACGACGTATCGCAAGTGGTACTGCACCTGCTCCGGAAAACCGGTCGAACTCGATTACGAGACTGAAGTTCTCACCGAGGACGAGGTCGGCGAGCCGATCTGCCGCCGCTGCGGGGCGACCAACTCATCCGACCCGAAAAAGACCGTCGTCTACCGGGACATCGAAGACTGGGAAGACTGACCTGGCCGGGACTCCCCTAGAGACCGAAAAGAAATTTTACCACGGGGGACACGGGGTAAAGTCAAAACCGGATAAAGACAGCTTGTAACGTTTAAAACCAAAAGCAAGAACCAGCCCGGTCATCCTTGGCGCAGCCGGGTGAAAAAAACAAAAGCCATGGCAGGGCGTTTGCTCCCCTCGCCCATGGCGAACTGCACCCGATCGAATTCCCACCCCTGCAAGACCCACTCGTTGAGAATATGCTCGATATTCTCATCCGTCACCACGGTACTCTCGACAACTTTATATTCCAAGTCGGCCATTGGTAAACTCCATGTTAAAGGCGGTGGACAGTAGATAGTGGGCAGTGGACGGTAAAGTCACCAACCACGACCTTAATTCACTGCCCACTGCCCACTGCCCACTGCCCACTGCCCACTGCCCACTGTTCACTGTTCACCGCCCTTCGCCACCACGCACAGCCCCGCCACCGGGCAGGCGATGCAGACCTCACCCTCTTTGCCCGTGCAGCCATCGCTGATCCCCAGGTGGGAGAGGACAAAATCGAAGCGGACGGGGTCCTCGGGGTCGAGCCTGCGCAGTGCGGCGGTGATCTCCAGGGCCATCTTCCACCCCGGCGAAGTGCGACCGGTCAACCCCAGCAGTCGGGAAATACGCGCGGTGTGAGTATCTAAGGGCAGCACCAGGCGCCCCGGGTCGACCCTCTTCCACAGCCCCAGGTCGATGCCGTCATCGGGGCGGCAGACCCAGCGCAGAAACATGCACAGCCGCTTGCAGGCACTGCCCCCCTTGGGGTTGGGAAAAAAGTAACGCACACTGGCCCCGGCGGGGATCTGCGGCGCGCCATAAACCGGGGTGACATCGATGCTGAGGGCCCGCTCGACAAAGGATGCCAGGGCAAGGCCGACATCGGGCGCGGCAGGATCATCGCCGTCGAGGAAGAACCGCTCCAGGCTGCCGGCGGTTTCGATCATGCGACGAAGCAGCCAGCAGAGACAGGCGACGTCGAGGGCATCGTTGAAACGATGCTTGAATCCCTGCAGCCTGACCAGATCGCGGTGGGGTTCGAAGTGGCTCACAAAGGCAGCCGGCCCTTCGGGCATCCGCTCAAAGAGGTCCTGAAGGTTCCGCCGGATCATGCTCACGCGTCCGTATGCCAGAGACGCGCTGATGAATGCGGCGACTTCCCGATCAGGGGCCCCGGAAAAACGACGGGGAAACTCCAGAGGGTCGTTGGCAAGAAAATCGACGCTGCGCGTCTCGACAAGCTGCTCGAAAATCGGCTTCAGGTCCATGCTGAAACCCTACCACATGGCGCATCCCCTACCAAGTCTTAATCCTCAAACGGCCTTCCCCGACCCCAATACCCATTTAAAATTTTCCAACATCCGTTATTTTACTCCGTTGGTTATTTCCTCTCAAATACCGCATATTTATCGTATACATCGAGCGAAACGTCGATTTTAACATAACTTTCTTGTTGACAGCATTTTATAACAACGTATTATATCCCGAAATTATTCACCCACGAAATGGCATTATTTACCAATTCGCCTTTAAAAATAACAGACTTGTCAAAAAATGTTTGATGTATCAGCGTCCCGCCTTCCCTTCCCTCGGGGAAGGCGACCTGCTCCAAAAGGAGGTGACTCTCGGCAGGAACCTGCGCTGACAAACCGATTCAACCGGAGACCTTCCCTCGGGTCGCCGAGTTCGATGCAATTTGCAATTGACACAACAGTAACGGAGAAAAGGAGTAACAATTATGGGACACGGACCCGCGGTAAAACTGGGCAAGGATAATGCCCAAGCTTACAAAACCAGCCTCGGTATCAAAATGTTCATCGCCTACACCCTGGTATACGCCGGATTTGTAGCGATCAACGCTGTCAAGCCCTCCCTGATGCAAGAAATCGTTCTGGGCCAGACCCTGGCCATTGTTTACGGCCTCGGCCTGCTGGCCTTCGCCCTGATTCTTGCCGTCGTCTACAACTCGCTCTGCTGCAAGGCAGAAGAGCGAATGAACAAGTAAAGGGGGGACATATAAAATGATTTATCAGACTTCACCTCTGGCCATCGGCCTCTTTTTCACCTTCGTCGCTTTCGTACTGGGCCTTTCTTTCTACCTGGCCCGCCGCACCAGCACTTCCGAAGGCTACTACGCCGCCGGCGGTAACATCCACTGGTTCACCAACGGTATCGCCTTTGCCGGCGACTACCTCTCCGCTGCGTCTTTCCTCGGGATTTGCGGCATGATCGCCACCGCCGGTTACGATGGCTGGATGTACGCCATCGGTTACCTGGCGGGCTGGATGGTCGCCCTCTTCCTGGTCGCCGAGCCGATGAAGCGCCTCGGTAAGTTCACCTTCACCGACGCCCTCGACTCCAAGTTCAACTCCAAGGGCATCCAGCTCAGCGCAGCGATTTCGACCCTGGTCGTTTCGGTCTTCTACCTGATCCCCCAGATGGTCGGCGCCGGCGTTCTGGTCAAGCCCCTGCTCGGCATGCCTCACTGGGTCGGCGTCTGCATCGTCGGTATCGTCGTTACCCTGATCGTCGCCACCGCCGGTATGGCTTCGACCACCTACGTCCAGTTCTTCAAGGGCGCCCTGCTGCTGATCGTCTCCACCATCCTGGTCATCGCAGTACTCACCCGCGGCCTTTCGACCTCTCCGGTCAACAACGACGAAGCGTACCACCAGTTCACGTCCCTTCAGGCTAGCGTTACTGCCGACGGCAGCCTGCAGGTGGCCGGCTACGACGCCCCCGCCGACTGGAAGACCTCCGAGTTCGGCAAGGCTGGCTTTGTTCGCCTGAGCCAGAACGGCGAAGAGTCTGTCTGGAGCGTTCAGGAGGGCACCAACGGCTACACCCTCGAAGAGACCCTGTTCGTCACCTACGCCGCTGACGGCAGCAAGCTCTACAACGGCGGCGAAAAGAAAGACGGCAAGTTCTTCCCCGTCGGCCACATCAAGGAAATCAACATCGACGGCCAGTCCGTTGCTGAAACCGGTGCCCTCGGTCCCCTGTCCTACCTCTCCGCCATCAAGAATTCGACCATCGTTCTCTGGGGCAAGAAGTACGTCATGGACGGCGCCAACAAGTACCAGATCTTCTACCAGAAGCCGACCCCCGGTGACCGCGTTCTGCGCCCCGGCCTGAAGTTCAAGGTAGACAACGCCACCGGCCTGCAGAAGTTCAACTTCATCTCGCTGATGCTGGCGTTGTTCTGCGGTACCGCAGCTCTGCCCCACATCCTGATCCGCTACTACACCGTACCGAGTCAGGCCGCAGCCCGTAAGTCGACCATCGTCGCCATCGCCGCCATCGGCTTCTTCTACCTGCTGACTCTGTTCCTCGGTATCGGCGCCATGACCTCCGGCGTTATCAACCTCACCGACAACAACATGTCGGCTCCGCTGCTCGGTACCGTCTCCGGCCTGATCGTCGCCGCCTCCGGTGCGGTTGCCCATGACCTCATGGACAACTTCCTCGGCCTGAAGATGACCGATGCCGGCAAGGTTCGCGCCGGTAAGATCTCCGCGGTCGTAGTCGGCTGCATCGCCATCTACCTCGGTATCGTCTTCGAAGGAATGAACGTCTCCTTCCTGGTCGGCTGGGCCTTCGCCGTGGCCGCCTCGGCCAACCTGCCGGCGATCCTGATGCTGCTCTTCTGGAAGAAGACCACCGCCAAGGGCGTTACCGCCTCGATCCTGGTCGGCCTGACCTCCGCTCTGGGCCTGATCCTGATCTCGCCTGACATGTGGGTACGCTACGGCCTGCTCCCCCAGGATGCACCGATCCAGTTCAACAGCCCGGCGCTGATCTCCATCCCGCTGAGCGTCCTCGCCCTGGTCGTCGTCTCCCTGATGAGCCAGAAGGACGCTGTGATCGAGGAGACCACCGAGGTCGCCTAAGTTCAAGAGTGTTGAATAATTTCATCTGATTTGCCATACTGCGGGGCCGTCCATTCGACGGCCCCATTTTTTTCCAAAGGAACTATAGATGAAACGATACCGGTTTACCCTGCTGGCGATCTGCCTGGTGCTGATGTACCTCGGCTGGTCCGATGCATCGCTCTACCTGCGCAACCGCGCCCCCGAAACGGTCTCCATCGCCGCCCTCGAAGAGGCGCCGGCCCCCCGCGAGTGGCTGCACGTCACCGGCGGCACCCTCATGCTCGAAGAGGCGATTTCGACCTCCGGCAGCATCGAGCTCGATGCCCTGCTGATTCCGCTCAAAGCCGACCCGCAAGCACCCGGCTTTGCCGTTCTGGTCGAAACCCGCGACCCCCAGCTGGTCGATCTGTTTCAGACCTACAACTTCAAGCTCGATACGGTTCTGGAGAGGGAAAACTTTCTCGCAGAACACCGTCAGGAATTTGAGATATCCCATGATATCACCGGCACCCTGGTCACCGGCCTGATCGCTACCGGCAACCGCGACAAAATGATGACTCTGGCCAAGGATGTCGGCATGCAGGTCTCCGAGGATGTCATGTTTGTTGCCGAGGGCAAAGAGCCGCCGACCTACCGCGGCTTCATCTTTCTCGCCATCGGCCTGCTCGGCCTGGTTAAGGTTTTTCTCAAATGGAATGATGCAACCGGGCGAATTGCCCCTGATGAGGGTTGAATCGAGAGGCTTGCATGGACATCAGGCGCCTGGAAATCTTCTGCAGAGTCGTCGAGCTGAAAAGTTTCACCCGGGCCGCCGAGGCCTGTCTCCTTTCCCAGCCGACCGTCAGCGAGCATATCCGCCAGCTCGAAGAATCGCTTGACGAGAAGCTGCTCGACCGCCTGGGGCGGCAGGCGCTGCCCACCCCGGCCGGGGATATTCTCTACCGCTACGCCCGGCAGATCATTCTGCTTCGCGACGAAGCGGTGCAAGCCATGGAAAACCACAAGGGAATCACCTCCGGCACCCTGACCATCGGCGCCAGCACCATTC
This sequence comes from uncultured Desulfuromonadales bacterium, assembly GCA_945787285.1. Lineage (GTDB taxonomy): Bacteria > Desulfobacterota > Desulfuromonadia > Desulfuromonadales > Trichloromonadaceae > CALZIC01. The sequence goes on along the minus strand of CALZIC010000056.1, from coordinate 5,593 downwards.
CGGGCGCCTACATCCTCCCAGCCCTCATCGAAGCGTTCAAAGCGCAGAACCCGTCTATTCGACTGACCCTCAAGATTTCAGGAACCAGGGCCATCATCGAGGCCCTTGCACAGGGGCATATCGAACTGGCCATCATCGGCGCCAAAAGCAAAAACCAGGACCTCGAATGCCGGGACATCTTCTCCGACGAACTGGTCTTGGCCGTACACCCCCAACACCCCTTCGCACACAAAGGCTCTGTGTCCGTTCAGGAGCTCGAGGGACAGCCTTTTCTGTTGCGCGAAGAGGGCTCCGGCACCCGCATCGCCATGACAGAGTCTCTCGGCTACCACAAGTTCGACCTCTCGCGGCTCGACGTGGTCGCCGAGATGGGAAGCACCGAAGCGGTCCGCCAGAGCATCAAGGCCGGCCTCGGCATCTCCTTCCTTTCCTCCCTGGCGGTTCGTGAAGACATAAAGAACGGCACCCTGGCACAGGTCGATATCGAGGGGATCAAAATCCTGCGCCCCCTCTACCTGGTCCAGCGCAAGGGCCGGCAACTCACCCCCCTCGCCCTCTCCTTTCTCGAATTCTTCATGGCGCACAATCCGCAGTAAACGTTTCTCCGCCACCTCAGACCAAACTTTCTCCTGTTGCCCCCCCAAAAAAAAACTCCCTCCATTTCAATGTGGAGGGAGTCGCTGGTTCAGCACTAATCCATGTTCACCATAAAGGTCTAGATTCATAGTTTTGTTTCTAGCTTACAGCCTGTCCCCGTGTCCCCCGTGTCCCCCGTGGTAAAAAAAACTACCATCACCGGTCCGGACAACACCTCTGGAGCGAAAGTGGTACAAAAATGAATAAAACCAGGATTAAAACCTGATCAACCACGGGGGACACGGGGAACACGGGGGCAAGCAAAGCAAAAACGGGAAACCCCAGTTCCCAGTCCCCAGCCCCTAAAACCGAGCATGCCCCGGGGTGCGAGGGAAGGGAATGACGTCGCGGATGTTCTCCATCCCCGTCACGTACAGCAGAAAACGTTCAAAGCCGAGTCCGAAACCGGCGTGGGGACAGCTTCCCCAACGGCGGGTGTCGATATACCAGTCGAGACTCTGCGGGGCGATGCCGACCTCGGCCATGCGCCTCAGCAATACCTCCTGGCGCTCTTCGCGCTGGCTGCCGCCGATGATCTCCCCGACCCGCGGAACCAGCAGGTCCATGGCCGCCACGGTCTTCTGGTCGTCGTTGAGACGCATGTAAAA
>CALZIC010000056.1:0-4328 GCA_945787285.1 uncultured Desulfuromonadales bacterium | reverse complement strand
CGACTGCAGGTCGCAGCCCCATTCCACCGGGAACTCGAAGCTCTGCCCCGACTTCTGCAGCACATCGACCGCCTCGGAGTAGGTCATGGTCTTGAACTCTGCTTTGGCCAGTGTTTCGAGCTTGTCGATCAGCCCTTTTTCGATGCGGTCGTTGAAAAAGGCCAGATCCTCGCCGCAATTCTCGAGGGCATAGGTTACCAGGTAGCGCAGAAAGTCCTCTCCGAGCTGGCAGTCGTCGGCCAGGTCGGCAAAGGCCATCTCCGGCTCGATCATCCAGAATTCTGAGGCGTGCCTTGAAGTATTGGAATTCTCGGCGCGAAAGGTCGGCCCAAAGGTGTAGACATCGGAAAAGGCCGTGGCAAAGAGCTCCCCCTGCAGCTGGCCGCTGACGGTGAGTCCGGCCTTCTCGCCGAAAAAGTCGCGACTCCAGTCGACCTGCCCGTCAACCATGGGGGGGCTGGTCGGGTCGAGGGTCGAGACCCGGAACATCTCCCCGGCCCCCTCGCAGTCGTTGGCGGTGATGATCGGGGTATGTACGTGAAGAAAGCCGCGCTCCTGAAAAAACCGGTGCACGGCAAAGGAAAGGGCGCTGCGCATGCGGAAGACCGCCCCGAAGGTGTTGGAGCGCACCCGCAGGTGGGCGATGGAACGCAGGTACTCGAAGCTGTGGCGCTTTTTCTGCAGAGGGTAGTCCGAATCGGCGTCGCCGAGTATGACGACTTCGCTGGCCACCATTTCAAAGGCCTGCCCCTCGGCAGGCGACTCGACCAGGGAGCCGGTCACCTTCAGACAGGCACCGGTGCCGACCCGGGATGCGGCCTCGAAATTCTCCAGCTGCGGATCGAGCACGATCTGCAGCGAGGCAAAGCACGATCCGTCGTTGATGGCGACAAAAGCCACCCCCTTGGTGCGCCGCACGGTGCGCACCCACCCCTTGATGCAGACATCCTCCAGCGGCGCAGTACTGGCAAGTACCGCCTTGACAGGCATTCTCTGACGCTTGCTACCGGGCATAGTTCCCATTATCGGCTCCTCCGTCATATTTCAGAATCACCTTGAAATTATGGCACATCCACCTCAGGGCTCAAACGTTTTTCGTAATAACGCACAGGCAGGAAGGAAAACGACTGGTACACTAAAACCACCCCCCATAAGAAAGGAGGTCTATCATGACGCGACTGGCATTGACCCTCGCAGCAAGTCTGATCCTAGCGGCCTGTGCAGCAGGACCGTCCACCAAGGGTGCAGCGGACAACAAGTACCAGGCCTACTGCAAGACCCACGCACGGGCGGTTGTCGGAGAAGCGGACGAAGAAGGGCGCTATGTCAACTGCCTGCACGTCAAGGGGCGGCATGAGGTGATGGTGGAGGAGATTAAATAACAGGCAAGCACAGAAGAAATAAAAAAAGGCTGCTCCGCAATGGGAACAGCCTTTTTTCAAGTTGAGCTGAAATGTCCGTCAGTCTTTTCCGGTATGACAGACAAAGCAGCCACAGTCCGGATCGGCCACCCCGGTAAGGCATTCACCGGCGTAGTTCCAACGCAGCATGTCGGGATACTGGGAACCATGGGCCCGGTGACAGGAGATGCAGGTGACAACGTCAGAGTCGAGAGTGACGGTACTGCCCAGCGTCAGCCCGGCCACCGACTGGGCGACCGGCGCCAGGGTCGAGTAGGTGCTGCCATCGCCGTTGAAACTCGCGTACTCTCCTGTGCTTGGAACGGGTATATCTGAGGGGTGACGAATCCAGGCCCCGGCGCCCCCCTCGGCCCCAGACTGCATGTCATGATGAAAGTTGCCATGACAGCCGCTGCACTTCTCGGCTATGCTTGAACGGGATATATAGGGGCCGAGACCTGCGGAACCGTAGGGCGTCGCAAAGGAATCGTACCCCTGGTAGACATTATGATCACCGGCGGCCAGGGTCTGCTCCCAGTCGGCATCTTCGATCCCTTTGACGCCGGTGGCCGGATCTTCGGCCCCGGGAGCGCCAAAAGTCAGGGGCATAACCGCCCCGAGAAATCGGTACCAGCCGTCGTCCCGGTCGACAATGGTGTCGCCGGCATCGGCATGGTGCCTCGGCACGTGGCAACCTTGGCAGCCATTGGGAATTTTCTGGACACCCCAAGATGCGTTGGCCAGAGTACTGTGACAGTCGGTTGCATCACAGCCGGACGGTCCCCCTGGACCAGTTGAAAGAGTGCCGTCTGCAGCGGAGATCCCGTAAACGTTGTGCCCGTATTCATCGCCGCTGTTGACAACCCAGAAGAAGTTCCCTCCGGCCAGTTCCTGCTGGGTCGGGGCGATCGTGTTGTAGACGATCGGGGTGCTACCGACGATGGTGTTGCCGGTGGTACTGGTATGACAGCCGACACAATCGGTATTCAGCAGGTTCTGCTGGTCAGCGGCGGCCAGAGGATTGTTGTCCTTGTCCTTGGCGACGATCGCTCCATCCTGGCTGTTATGCATGGTGTGGCAGTTGTCACACCGGCCAGAAACTGCTGCCATAGCCACGGAACCGAAGCCGATGAGCAAGCAAAGGCAGAATACTATATGTACAGTGAGTCGAACCATTTTACCTCCTGGTGGCAGGCGTTATGCCGTTTTCCCAGTTGCGTCTATTTTTTCGCAAAGCCCGGCTGCGACTTTCGGGCCTGTGACTATTCAAAGCACAAACTGTTCCCATCAGCCAAAACTTCTCTCAACTTCTCGATCTTTTTCAAAAAACAAGAAAAGGTCCGGCGAGATGGTCTCTTCTCAGGCGTTGAACCGGCAGCAGTTTAACAGATACAAATTTTCAAGAAAAGCATTATCACTCATGAACTACGTGATTTCCCACCAGGGTCAGCCTTTTGACAGGGCTGAAACGTTCAAGGTTCAAAAAACTCTTCAGTTATGCTCCCGGGTCTTGTGCAGTTCGATATCGGGCCAGGTTTCGGTCACATGGCCGAGACGCCATTCGCTTGAGGCGAGGTAGGTGAGGTTTCCTTCGGCATCGAGGGCCAGGTTGGCCTGATTCTTCTTCTCGAACTCTTCCAGCTTCTTCCTGTCGCTGCAGCCGACCCAGCGGGCCGTTGCGTAATCGATCCCTTCGTAGAGGGCATCGACCCCGTACTCGGCCTTGAGTCGCGACATGATCACGTCAAACTGCAGAACGCCGACGGCACCGAGAATGTAGTCGGTGTTGATCACCGGACGAAACAGCTGCACCGCCCCTTCCTCGGCCAGCTGAATCAGACCCTTTTCAAGCTGCTTGGTCTTGAGCGGATTCTTAAGGCGAACCCGGCGGAAATGCTCGGGGGCAAAGCTGGGAATGCCGGTGAACTTGAGAGGTTCCTTGGGGGAAAAGGTATCCCCGATCTTGATGGTTCCGTGGTTGTGAACCCCGATGATATCCCCGGCATAGGCCTCTTCGACGTTGGTGCGGTCCTGGGCCATAAAGATGGTGGCGTTGGAGATGGTCACATCCTTGCCGATGCGGTGGTGGCGCAGCTTCATGCCCCGGGTGAACTTGCCCGAGCAGATACGCATGAAGGCGATGCGGTCGCGGTGAGCCGGGTCCATGTTCGCCTGAATCTTGAAAACGAAACCGGAGAAAGGTTCCTCGTAGGGGCACACCTCGCGGCTGGTGGTCGCGCGGGGGCTGGGAGCCGGGGCGAGTTCGACGAAAGCATCGAGCATTTCCTGCACGCCGAAATTGTTCACCGCGCTGCCAAAGAAAACCGGGGTCTGATTCCCCTTAAGATACTCGTCGAGCTCGAAGGGATTGGCCGCCCCCTCAAGAAGCTCGATATCGCCCCGCAATTCGTCGGCCTGGCTGCCCAGCAGTTCATCGAGGCGCGGATCGTCGAGGTCTTTGATGACGATACCATCGTTCAGGCGCTTTTCCTGCCCGGGGGTAAAGAGATGCAGCTCCTTGCGGAACAGGTTGTAGGTCCCTTTGAAGCGCTTGCCCATGCCGATCGGCCAGGAAAGGGGAGCACATTCGACCTGCAGGGTCTCCTCGATATCGGCGAGCAGATCGAGGGGCTCTTTGCCCTCGCGGTCGAGCTTGTTGATAAAGGTGATGATGGGGGTGTTGCGCATGCGGCAGACCTCCATCAGCTTGCGGGTCTGGGTCTCGACCCCCTTGGCGCTGTCGATGACCATCAGGGCGCTGTCGACGGCGGTAAGTACCCGGTAGGTATCTTCGGAGAAATCCTGGTGGCCGGGGGTGTCGAGCAGGTTCACCTCGTAGTCGCGATAGTTGAACTTCATCACCGAGGAGGTAACCGAAATGCCGCGCTCCTGCTCCATCGCCATCCAGTCGCTGGTGGCGTGGCGACT
>CALZIC010000055.1 GCA_945787285.1 uncultured Desulfuromonadales bacterium | reverse complement strand
TTCGCCGTCCTTGGAGGAACTGATCATGATTTTGGCTCCAGGACCGCGATACCCCTGAACCATCAACAGCAGCTGATCGTGCCAAAAAGCCAGAATGACCGTTTCGCCGCTGTCCCAGCACTTTTTCGGGTGTTCCTCGCCCGCAAACTCGACCCGGATCGTTGCCCTGAGCAGGCGAATAATCCAGGACGCCAGAAAAGGGGCGACAACGAAAAGAAACCATTCCCGGATTTTACCCAGCATGAATTACCCCTGAAACTGCATCTGGTACAGCCGCTGGTACAGGCTGTCCTGTTCTACCAAGTCGCCATGTCTGCCGACCGCCCTGACCATGCCCCCTTCAAGCACCACGATCTTGTCCGCGTGCATGATGGTGGACAGTCGGTGGGCGATGACAAAGGTGGTCCGGTCTTTCATGAGATTGGCCAAGGCCTTTTGTACCATCGTTTCGCTTTCGGTATCAAGTGCGCTGGTCGCCTCGTCAAGGATCAGAATCGGGGCGTTGCGCAGAATCGCCCTGGCTATACAGAGGCGCTGGCGCTGGCCACCAGACAAACGGACACCGCGATCACCGATGCTGGTTTGGTAACCTTCGGGGAGTTCGCAGATAAACTCATCGGCATACGCGAGTCGAGCGGCTTCGATGACCTCGTCATCAGAGGCATTCGGGCTGCTGTAACGGATGTTGTTGGCGATTGTTTCATTGAACAGGAATGTTTCCTGGTCAACCAGGGCGACGTTCTGGCGCAGACTGTCGAGGGTTATTTCGCGAAGGTCATGACCGTCGACGTAGATCGCACCGCCGGTCGGATCGTAGAAGCGGCTGAGCAGACCGACAACGGTCGTCTTTCCGGCCCCGCTCGGGCCGACAAGCGCAACCACCTCCCCCTGAGCGGCGGTGATGGAGAAGTCTTTCAGGACCGGGTCCGTTTCATAGGCAAATGTGACCTGGTCAAAAACGACATCGCCGCGACACCGGGGGATAGATTTTGCGTCCGGCTTATCCTGAATGGCAGGGACCTCGTCCAACACCTCAAAAACACGCTCTGCGGCTCCCATCGACTTCTGAAAAACGTTGCTGACCCGGGTCAGGCGCTTGACCGGGCCGTACAGCATCACAATCGAGGCGACAAAGGAAAAGAGTTCCCCCTGGGTAAGCGCCCCGGAAATTACCCGGTTGATTCCGTACCACAACACGCCTCCGACACCAAAAGATGCCAGAATTTCGTTTACCGGCGCCGTGGCGGAATCATATTTGAGCACTTTTTTGAAAAACTTGTAAAACGTGGCGTTTTCGTGGCGAAACCTGTTTGTTTCATCCCTTTCCGTGCCGAAGGCTTTAATCACCTTGATGCCGGAAAAAGTCTCCTGCAGAACGGCGGTCAGATTCCCCATGGTGCGCTGACCCCGCCGGGTATTTTCCCTGATTTTGCGGCCGATGATGATTGCGGGAAGGACCGAAACGGGCAGTACGACAAATGCCACACAGGCCAGACGCCAGTCGGTATAAAAGGCCAGCGCAGTAAGACCAACCAAGGTAAAACTCTCACGGATGGCATCGACCAGGACATCTGCCGCGGACCTTTGCATATAGCCGACATCATTGAGGATCCTGGACATCAATGTGCCGGAAGGGGTATCCACGTAATAGCCCATGGACAGGGAGAGGGAGTGGGAGTAAATGTCGTTGCGCACATCCTGAACGATCAACTGTCCGGCATTCTTGATAAAATACTCTTGAATAAACCGGGAGCCCCCCTTGACTGCCGCCAGACCGACCACAAAGACCGGAACCATGTTGATCCAGTAGCGATCACCGGAGACGATGACGGTATCGATCAATGGCTGGACGAGTTTGGCCATCGTCACATCGGCGCCGGCAACCACCAAAGAGGCGATCATTGAAACAAAAATCAGGCGCAGGTAGGGTCGGGAATAGGCAAAAAGCCTTTTAAATAGTTGCCGATCTTGCTCTTTCACTAACCGTTATCCCTTCTAACCATTCCCAGACTCATCTCAGAAGCCATCAGAGCTACCTTTTTTGAACATCCACCCTCCCCCATCTGCTGGCGGACCATGCCAAGACCCTCGACGATATGCTGCCGATACGGTTGATCCTCAAGGATGCGGAGAACTTCGCCCGCAAGATTTGCAGGACTGGCTTCATCCTGAATAAACTCCCTGACAACTCTCCTGCCGGCGACAATATTGGCGAGACCGATATGCGGAACGTTAACGAGCCGCTTGCCGATCTGGTAGGTCAATGGAGACATTTTGTATAGAATCGCCATGGGTGTACCGGTCAAGGCCACCTGCAGCGTGACCGTGCCGGAAACGGTGATAACAGCATCACAGGCATTGGCGACATCGTAGATGCTGCTCTGGCTCAAGGTCACGGGAAAGCTGGCGCCTGCAAGTCGGTCCTCGAAAAGCTGTCGGTCGAAAGACGGCGCCACGGGCAGCACGAACTGCACCTCGGGCTTGCTTTGCAGGATCTTCTCGGCCGCCGCAATAATCGTTTCAAAATTGAACTTGAGTTCGTTATGGCGGCTTCCGGGGAAGAGGCCCACGAGCGGACGATCGTCTGCAAGGCCGTGTTGCAGCAGAAATGCGTCCCGATCCTGGGTAATGACAGCATCATCGAGAAGGGGGTTGCCGACGTATTCGACTTCGATATCCTGCCCCTTGTAGAAATCCGGCTCAAAGGGAAGAATCGCCGCCAGCCGGTCGACGACCCGGGCGATTTTCTTTACCCGGCCACGGCGCCACGCCCACACCTGGGGACTGACGTAGTACAGCACCGGCACACCAGCTTTCTGTGCCTGCTTGGCCAGTCGCAGGTTAAAGTCGGGGAAATCGATGAGGATCAGCAGGTCGGGGCGCTCGGAGCCATGGAGAATCCCTTTAAGGTGCTGAAAGGCCTGGTAAATCACCGGGAAATGGCCGATGACCTCGACCAGCCCCATCACCGCAATGGTCTCCCCCTCGATCAAGATGTCGCATCCGGCTTCGGCCATGCGCGATCCGCCGACACCGAAAAACTTCAGGTCAGGATCGATCTCCGCGGCGGCCTGAATCAGATTAGCCCCGTGCAGGTCGCCGGAGGCCTCACCGGTGACGATCAGCGCTCTGCGACAGGGCCGGTGAGGAGTGAGGGGGGCGGGGTGAGGGGTAGCCTCAGCCGATTCGTCATTGCTTTGTGATGTTCTTTCCTTCACCTTCAAGCCTTGTTCCTTACCCCTAACAGCTTTCAAGGGCGCCGAGCAGCACGTCACAGATCTTATCGACCTTCTCAACCGACAGTTCGGGAAAGATGGGGAGAGACAGTACTCGTGTAGCGACCTGCTCGGTTACCGGAAGGCGAAGATCACCGAGACTCTCCCGGTAGACTTCCTGCTGATGCAGAGGAATGGGGTAGTAAACAGCTGAAGCGATACCGGCCTCGCCCAGTGCCTTCTGCAAGACTTCGCGCTTATCGCTCAGCAGGGTGTACTGATGATAAACATGCAGCCCCTTGCCGTCTTCGACCGGCGGCACAATCGCAGAACCTTTGAGTCTTTCGGTGTAGCGGTGAGCCGCGGTACGACGGCCGGCGTTATAGCTGTCGATGTGCCGGAGCTTGACCCGAAGAATGGCGGCCTGCATGTCATCAAGACGGCTGTTGTAACCGATCACCGCATGATGGTAGCGCTCACGGCTGCCGTGATTGCGTAACACCCGTATTTCCTCGGCAAGAGCGTCGTTGTCGGTGATAATCATCCCGCCGTCTCCGAAGCAGCCGAGGTTTTTGCTGGGGAAAAAGGAGAAACAGCCGGCATCGCCATAGGTGCCGCTCTTTTTCCCGGCATATTCGGCCCCGAAAGACTGGGCGCAATCTTCGATCAGCCGAAGCCCGTGCTTACGACAGAGGTCGGCAATCGGTGCGAGATCGGCAGGCTGGCCGAACAGATGTACCGGAAGGATCGCCTTGGTGCGCTCGGTGATCGCCGCCTCGATCAGGCGAACGTCGATATTGAAAGTGTCCGGGTCGATATCGACAAAAACCGGAACCCCGCCACAGTAGGAGATCGCCTCGGCCGTGGCGATAAAGGTAAAGGAGGTGGTGATGACCTCGTCTCCGGGACCAATGCCGGCGGCGCGAAGGGCCAGGTGCAGAGCATCGGTTCCGGAGGCGACTCCGACCGCGTGCTTGACGCCGCAATAGGCAGCCACCTCTTCTTCAAAACCGCGACACTGGGGCCCCATGATGAACTGGGTAGTTTCAAGCACTTGGTTGAGTTGCTCGTTTATTTCTTCGCGAAGGGCCGTGTACTGCCCCTTTAGGTCAACCATCGGTACGTTCATGAGAGATAACCTCGAAAAAAACAGGATAAAAAAAGAAAAGCGAGGTGTTTATTGCCAACCCTCGCCTTGCAAAGTTGTTTCTACTAGTGGACTGTTTGGTTAATCGTGGCAGTTAATTCTGAGTCATTTTTGTTGCTGTCAAGGCGTTGCCGACCCAGGCCTAGCCCTGCGTTAAGTCAAGGAGGCACAATGAAGACAACAGCCAAAAGGGCCAGAATTATAGGACGCGATGAGCCGCACAGTACACTGGCGCCTGAAATACCCGATCACAGCCGAGTCGTGATCTTCAAGGCGATCTCAAGGGCCCTTTTACCATCTTCGCCGGAAACCACCGGATCGGATCCGCTCTGAACAGCATTGACAAAGGATCGGATTTCCGCCATCAGGGCATCGCTTTGCTCGAAACTGCGCTCTTCGATGGCGACGTTGGGCAGGCCGGGAATCGGCGACTGCCCTTCTTTTTTCTGATAAATGGAGATCTTGCGCTCCTGGTAATCGATGGAAATATAGGAATCGGACTGAAATATGCGAATTTTGCGCATCGCCTCACGACTGGCCCGACTGGCGGTGACATTGGCCACACAACCGTTTTCGAACTGCAGCCTGGCGTTGGCAATGTCGACCTCTTCGGAGAGGACAGGGACGCCGACGGAATTCACCGTTTTGATGGGGTGCCCTACCAGGCTCAGAATGATGTCGATGTCGTGAATCATCAGATCAAGTACCACATTGACATCGGTGCCCCTCGGTTTGAAGGGGGCCAGGCGATGCGACTCGATGAACTGAGGATTGCACAGAATCCCGTCCAGAGCCAGGACAGCGGGATTAAAACGCTCGAGGTGCCCGACCTGAAAGACCAGGTTGCGCTCCTTGGCCATATCGATCAACTCCTGCGCCTCTTCTACCGTACGGGTAACCGGCTTTTCGAGCAGGATATGGCAGCCGGCCTCGATACACTCTCTGGCCACCTGGTAATGGAACTGGGTGGGAACGACGATCGAAACCACATCAGCCCGAGTCAATACATCACGATAATCGCTAAACGCCTCGGTACCAACTTCATCAGCGACCTCACGGGCGCGCTCGAGTGACGTATCGACCACACCGATCAGGTCGACACCTTCTATTGCGGCAAACTTCTGGGCATGGAAACGACCCAGGTAGCCGACACCGATAACGGCAGCTTTCAGATTCGACATTACGATCCTTGCACCCTCAGCGGGCGATTCCCCGCTGGCTGTTTCTGATAAAATCGGTAAACACCTTCAACTCATCGGTCTGCTCAAGTTCAGCATCGATTTTCTTGACGGCTTCTTCGGCCCGCAGTCCGGAACGGAAAACGGTCTTGAAGGCCTGCTTGAGACCACGAAGGGTCGCGTCAGAGAATCCCCGGCGCTTGAGCCCGACCAGGTTGAGCCCGACCGTCTTGGCCCGGTCCCCCTGGGCCATGGTGTAGGGAGGGATATCCTGGGTAACCATCGACCCTCCAGCCACCATAACGTGGCATCCGATATGGGTAAACTGGTGAATGGCACAAAGGCCGCTCAGAATGGCGTGATCATCGACCACGACATGCCCGGCCAGAGTTGCGCCGTTGGACAGGATAACCTGGTTCCCGACCCGGCAGTCATGAGCGACATGGGAATACGCCAGAAACAGGTTGTCATCGCCGATAACCGTTTCACCGCCACCATCCTCGGTTCCAAGGTGCATGGTGACGAATTCGCGGATGGTATTGCGGTCACCGATGCGCAAGCTCGTCTTCTCCCCGCGAAACTTGAGATCCTGGGGATCGGCGCCGATGGAGGCAAACTGGAAAATCCGGTTGTCCGAACCGATTTCCGTCCACCCTTCAATAACGGCATGAGGCCCTATCCGGGTGCCGGAACCGATGGAGACATTTTCGCCGATGACGGCGTAAGGCCCTATTTCAACGCCTTCTGCGATCTTGGCGTCGGGATGAACGACAGCGGTAGGATGTATCATATCAACCTTGTTTAGCGATCGGCAAAAGTTGCTTTCAATTCAGCCTGGCAAGCCAGGGCATCGTCGACATAAGCCTTGCCGGTGAAGCAGTAAATGCCACGACGGCAGGTTTGAAGCTCAAGTTCAAAGCGAAGGGTATCCCCCGGGACGACAGGCTTGCGGAATTTGGCTTTGTCGATACCGGTAAAATAGGTCACCTTATCATCACCGAGCTTATCGGAAACGACCGCGAAAATCCCCCCGACCTGAGCCATGGCCTCAATAATGAGCACACCCGGCATGATCGGATGGCCCGGGAAATGCCCCTGGAAAAAGGGCTCGTTCATCGTTACGTTTTTAATCCCGACAATCCTCTTGCCCTCTTCCAGTTCGATAATTTCATAATTTCAACAGTGTTGAGAACCATACGATCTATTTCTCCTTAAGCTGCATTTCAAGTTGTTCCAGCTGACTTTTGAGCTTTTTGATTTCTTTTCGCATCTCCGGCAGTTTGCCGAAAGACATCGAGGCCCTCAGCCAGTCCTTGTGCGGCATGACGGGCAGACCGGAAAGGACCTGGTTGGCGTCCACGTCATTGGTCACGCCGCCGCGCCCGCCAATAGTGACATTGTCCCCCACCTTGAGGTGTCCCGCCGCGGCCGCCTGGCCGCCGAAGGTGCAGTGGTTGCCAATGACGGTGCTGCCTGCAATCCCGACCTGGGAGACGAGGATGGTATCCTCGCCAATCTCCACATTATGGGCGAGCTGCACCAGGTTATCGATCTTGGCGCCGCGTTTGATCCGGGTGACGCCGAGAGCGGCGCGATCGACGCAGGTGGCCGAGCCGATTTCCACATCGTCTTCGATCACGACGATTCCGACCTGGGGAATCTTGTAATAGCTCGATCCGTCGGGGGCAAAGCCGAAACCATCGGAGCCGATCACGGCAGAGGCCTGAAGGATGACCCGGCTTCCGAGTATCGTCCCTTCACGGATGATGACACCAGCATGTACGGTGCAATCGGCCCCTATAACCACATCGTCATAAACGATGACCCCGGGGTACAGAATGGTTCCGTCACCGATCGACGCGTTTTCACCGACCACGCATCCGGGGTGAATGGTAACCCCCTCACCCAGGGCGGCGGAGGCGGAAACGATGGCGCCATCCATAACCCCCTTCGGTTCGGGCCGGTGAATCTGCAGGTGAGTCAGAATCTTGGCAAAAGCCAGATAGGGGTTGGAGCAGACAATGGCCGGCATATCGGCTGTGTCGACACCGGGGGTGACGATAACGGCCGAGGCCTGCGAGCCTTGCAGCTTGTCGAGATACTTGGCACTGACAACGAAGGTGATATCCCCCGCACCGGCCACATCGATCGGCGCAACCCTTTGCACTATGACATCGTCGGGCCCGCGGACCGTCCCGCCGACAAGACCTGCCAGTTCCTCAAGAGTAGCCACTCTACCTCCTAAGCGTGAAGATTACCGCGACTACTTGGCGGCGTCAAAAAGCTCGATGACCCGGTCGGTGATATCGATGGTCTCGTCGGCGTAGATGACCGAACTCCCCTCAAGGATGGCGGTAAAGCCCTCCTCCTTGGCAATCTTTCGGATGATTTCAACGACCTGGGGACCCATCTGGCGCTCCGCCTCGTTCTTCATCTTACCGAGATCTTTTTCGACCTGCTCGCGGGCCTGCTGATACTTGACGAACTGCTCCTGGGCGTGGATGTATTTTTCTTTCTTGGCTTCCTCCGAGAGCAGGGGCGCCTGCTTCTTGAAGTCTTCCTCAAGCTTCTTCAACTGCTCTTCCTGCTCGGTAAGCGCTGGCTGGTACGCCTTGACCTTTTCATTCATCTTCTCCTGTGCGGCCTTGCCCGCCTTGGAGAGATTGAGCACCTTGGGAATATTGACCACACCGATCTTCTGGGCGGCAGCCATGACGTTGCCGGCGTTGAGAACCAGGCTGATGAGCAACAATCCGATAATTTTCTTCATCTTAAACTCCTTGAGTATCAGGTATTAGTAGAATTTTCCGATCGAGAATTCAAACTGGGAATCGCTCTCGTAATCTTTCGGGTCGAGGTTGTAACCGTATTCAAGCCGCAAAGGCCCCATCGGACTGAGCCAGCGGATCCCCGCCCCGGTACTGTAGCGTATTTCGGAGAAGTAATCTTCGTTTTCGTCCCAGGCGTTGCCTGCATCAACAAAGACGACCCCCTTGAGACCCATATCCTTGAGAAGGGGAAAGACGTATTCAAGATTCATGTACGCCGACTTGTCACCGCCGGTGTACTCGTCGTTGACGGCATCATAGGGACCGACCTCGCGGGACTTGAAGCCGCGCATGCTGTTGATCCCGCCGAGGTAGAACCGCTCGTCAACCGGAATGTCCTCGCTGCTGACCTTCATGATATACCCCACCTGGCCGTGAACGGAGAAAACCGTCCCCCATTTGAAAGGGAAGAAGTGTCGGTAGTCAAGGATATATTTGCCGAATTTTTCGGTCCCGCCAAGTCCTGCATATTCCACCGAGGCCTCGGCCACGTAGCCGGTGCTCGGGTCGAGGTGATAATCGGTGGTGTTGCGGGTGATCGAGGAAAAAATCGAGGAGATGGTGTGATGACCTTCCTGCTCCTTGAGAGTATTGGTCGCGGTTTCATCGATGTCGAAAATCTTCTTTTTCTCGTAGCGGTAGACGAAGGAAGCCCGGGTGTCTACGTTAACCGGAAGACCGAATTTGATGGCGCCACCGGTCGCTTTCTGGGTGAAGTCCGTCCACTCCCTGCGGGTACGGTAGATATCGAAGCCGAGCGAATACTCGGTATCGAGGAAGTAGGGGTCATACAATCCGACTTGATAGGTGGTGCTTCGCCCCCCGAAGGAGCCGGCCAGGTTGAGCTTCCAGCCGTAACCGAGGAAGTTGTCCTGGGCAATGGAGCCCTGGGCAACGATGCCGTCGACGGAGGAATACCCCGCCCCGAGGCTGAAGGTGCCGGTCGGCCGTTCCTTAACCTCGACGTTGAGGTCCATCAACGACTCTTCCTCCCCCCGTCCGGTGGTCACGTTAACCTCTTCGAAAAACCCGAGGTTGTTGACCCGGCGGCGACTCTCTTTCAGCCTGGAAGCGCTGTACAGGTCGCCTTCAACAATTTTCATCTGGCGGCGAATGACCTTGTCGCGGGTCTTGGTATTGCCGGAGATGTGAATGCGGTCGATGGAGACCTGAACCCCCTGCTCTACATCGAAGACCACCCCGACGGTAAGACTCTCGGGGTCGACGCGCGTCAGCGGCGATACGTTGACATAGGCATAGCCTTGGTCGGCGTATTCATCGTTAAGGGCAAGGATGCTCTCGCGCAGCACTTTGCGGCTGAACACATCGCCGCTCGACAACTTGACCAGGCCGAGCAGTTCTTCCTGTTTTTTAAGCAGATCACCCTCGATGTCGATATCGCCGACACGGTACTGATCCCCTTCTTCGATGGCGATGACGACATCCATGTATTTGCGGTCATCGGTCAAGGCAACCTTTGGTTCCTTCACCCTGACCCTGATATAGCCGCGGTTGTAATACTCATCGGCGATGCGTTCGAGGTCAACCTTGAGTTCATCCTCACGATAGGTCCCGCGTCCGGTCAACCAGGAAAACAGCCATCTTTTCTTGGTCGCCATAGCCTTGCGAAGGACCTTGTCGGAAACGACCTCATTCCCTTCGAACTCTATCGAATTGACGAGAACCTTGTCCCCTTCGGAGACCGCAAAGGTCAGGGTCGCCTCGTGCTGACTGTCGACGTCGAGACGGGTCTCGACATCGACCGCATAATACCCTTCTTCGTGATAGAAGGACTTAATCGCCTTGACGCTCTTCTCGACCTTAGCCGGGCTGTAAATTTCAGGTGGGGTAATGGAGATCAGCCCCCGCAGTTTGGTCGTCGCGAACTCGTCGTTCCCTGAAAAGGCCACCCTCCGGACAAGGGCGCGCTCGGCAACATGGTAAATGAGAACCCGAACCCCGCTGCGGTCTTCAATACGGGCCGAAACGTCTTCGAATCGTCCCAGGCGGAATATTTCCCTGACGTCGCGGTCGATATCCGCGGCATCGACCACCTCACCGGGGCGAACACTGACAACAGCCCTGATCGAACTCGACTCAACGCGATCGTTCCCCTCCACCTCCACCTCGTCGACACGCAAGGATTCGGCCATTGAAAGGACCGGGATCAGCAAAAGAAGCAGTGCAATCAACCACCTACAAAACATACAATAAATCTCCGAAGGGCCGTCTATCAAAGCTGGGTATTATAAGTAAATCGCAAGGGAGTGTAAACCAATTTCTAGCTGGCCACCAGCCCGTCCACTATTCGCACGACACGGTCCAGGCGGTTGGCCAGCGACTCACTGTGGGTGACGAAAATCATGGTCAGGTCACGAGACTGATGGATCTGATTAAGCAACCGGTAAATCTCCTCGGAGGTGACACTGTCCAGGTTGCCGGTCGGTTCATCGGCAAGCAGAAGCCTCGGCGTCAGAACCAGGGCCCGGGCGATCGCCACCCGCTGCTGCTCCCCTCCGGAGAGTTGTCCCGGCTTATGGGTAAGGCGATGAGCGAGCCCGACCTCCTGCAGCAGATCCCGGGCCAAGACCGACGCCTCTCGAGAGGATTTTCTCGCCACCAGAGCCGGCATCATCACATTCTCCAGAGCGGTAAACTCAGGAAGCAGCTGATGAAACTGAAAAACGAATCCGACAGTACGGTTGCGGAAAGAATCGAGCGCCGCCCCCCTTAACGCTGAAACCTCATGACCGTCATAAACAACCTGACCGGAGCTCGGCCTGTCAAGAGCGCCGAGAATATGCATCAGTGTTGTCTTGCCCGCTCCGGATGAACCGACCACGCCAACCCTTTCGCCGCGCTCTATGCTCAGGTCAATACCGCGAAGAACATCGACCCGCCCGTTATCGGTGGCAAAACTCTTGGTAACCCCTTTGACTTCAATCAAGGCTCCCCCTACTCATAACGCAGGGCTTCGGCAGGATCCATCCTGGCCGCCCGCCACGCGGGATAAATGGTAGCAATAAGCGAAATCGTCATGGAGACGGCCACGACATAGACCACATCCTGAGAATGAAGATACGCACGTGTAAAACCGACTCGATCCACTTGATGATCGGATCGGCGTTTTTCGCCAACAACAAGCCCAGGCCCGTGCCGAGCGATGTCCCGAGGGTGCCGATAATGAACCCTTCGAGCACAAAAATCTTCATGATGCTGCTGGAAGTCGCTCCCATCGCCCTCAGGATGGCAATATCTTTATGTTTTTCCATAACGACCATTATCAGGGTCGTGGCAATGTTGAAAGCGGCCACCAGCACGATAATACCGAGGACGATAAACAAGCCGAGCTTTTCAAGCTTGAGAGCGGACAAAAAGGAGCCGAAAAGATCCTCCCACGACCGCACCACGTAGGGGTACCCGAACTCTTCTCTCAGCAACGAAGCCACCGCTTGTGAATTATCAAAGGAATCGGCTTCGATTTCGATGCCACTGACGCGCCCTTCGGTATCGAAAAACTTCTGCGCCTCCGATAGAGAAACGAACCCGAAGTAGGTATCGAGAAATCCGCCGCGCTGCCTGAAGATTCCGACGATGCGAAAGGGTTTCATCTTGGGCATCATGCCGAACGGACTGATAGTAAACAGAGGCGGGATGACATTGATGACATCACCAACGGCCACCCCGAGCGAGGCCGCTGTATCAATGCCGATCACCAGACCGGGGAAGCCATTTTCCACCTGGAACAGCAGCTCCTCGACAGGACGGCTGTCGATGGAAATAAAGTCCTGGTCAAAAACCTTGTTGCCGGCCTCGATTCCCTTGACATTCACCGCTGCAACATTGTTTTTGGAAAGGAGCATGGCCTCCTTGGTGACAAACGGGCGGGCCACCACAATATCGGGCGATGCGGCCTTTGCCTTCCGAGCGACCTCGAGGTACCCTTCCATGTCCTGACCGTGGCGTTGTATCAACACATGGGGAACATTGCCGAGAATCTGCTGGCGCACTCCATCGTGAAAACCAGTCATGACCGCAAGCACCACGATCAGAGCCGCACGCCCGCGATCGAGATGAAGGAAATCACCGATATAAAGGTCTGCTTGCGTTTGGCCCGCAGGTAACGCAAGCTGACAAACCATTCGTAACCCATGAAAAGCCTGACAAAGAAAGGCCGGCCGCCTGGGCGACCGGCTCAACAAAAAAGGATTAACGAGCTTCGGGACGGAGCTGAGGAAACAATATGACATCGCGGATCGACGCCGAGTCGGTCAGCAGCATCACCAGTCGGTCTATCCCGATCCCCTCTCCGGCCGTCGGGGGCAAACCATATTCAAGAGCCCGGATGTAATCTTCGTCCATGGCATGCGCCTCGTCGTCGCCCGCCTCTTTTTCAGCCAGCTGACCGACGAACCGCTCTTTCTGGTCGATAGGGTCGTTGAGCTCGGAAAAGGCGTTGGCCAGCTCCCGACCGACGACAAAGAGTTCGAAGCGATCGACCACCTCGGGGTTGTCATCGTTTTTGCGGGACAGGGGCGATACCTCGGTCGGATATTCGGTAATGAAAGTGGGATTCCACAGCTTGGGTTCGGCCACTTCATCGAAGACCTCGGTGAGCAGCTTGCCGTGGCCGATGTTCTTGTCGAGCTCGAGCCCAATACGGGCGGCATATTCTAGGGTCTTCTCGCGATCCTCGAGAACCGAGGCCTCGACATCGCCGTACTTGACGATCGCCTCCTTGACGGTCAGGCGATCCCAGGGGGGGGTCAGGTCGACCGACTTGCCGCCGTAGGGGATCACCATGCTGCCGTTAAGTTCTTTAGAGACATGACAGATGAGTTCTTCAGTAAAATCCATCAGGTCATGGTAGGTGGCATAGGCCCGGTAGAATTCCATCATGGTGAATTCGGGGTTGTGCTGGATGGAAATCCCCTCGTTGCGGAAATTGCGGTTGATCTCGAAAACCCGGTCGAAACCGCCCACGACCAGGCGCTTGAGATAAAGCTCCGGAGCGATGCGCAGAAACAGGTCCATCTTGAGGGTGTTGTGATGGGTCACAAAGGGACGCGCCGTGGCGCCGCCGGCGAGCGGCTGCATCATCGGCGTTTCCACCTCGAGGTAGTCGTGCTCCATCATATAGTTGCGCATCAGGCTGATGATTCTGCTGCGCTTGAGGAAGACGTCCTTGACTTCGGGGTTGACCATCAGGTCGAGATAACGCTGGCGATAGCGGGTCTCGACATCGGTCAATCCGTGCCACTTCTCGGGCAGCACCTGGAGCGACTTGGTGAGCAACTTAATCGAATCGGCGCGCAGCGACAACTCACCCGTCTTGGTTCGAAAAGGCACCCCGGAGAGGCCGACGATATCGCCGAGGTCGAGCTTGCGGAAGACGCCAAAGGCGTCGCTGCCGACATTGTCGCGGCCGACATAAACCTGCAGGCGCCCCTTGCGATCCTGAACCTGAACAAAAGCGGCCTTGCCAAAATCCCGCCGGGCCATGATGCGTCCGGCGACAACATACCGCTCGGAACACCCCTCAAGGGCGGCAGCATCGTGCTCTACATGGGCCGCCTGAACATCTTCGGTCGTATGCGACACGACAAAACCATTGGCGTAGGGATTATCCCCCCCCTGACGCAACTCCTCCATCTTGGCACGGCGCTGCAACAGGATATCGTTGATTTCTTCCATTATTCTAATACCTTTCATCCCGAAATACCGGGGTGCAACCTTATACTCAGAGCATTTCTACGTCAAGTAAAATCGCGGGGTTTCACCGCCCGAACCGGCACCGGACGACCACGCAGGCCAACATGTCCGCCGCAGACGAGCGATGCATCACTCCTTGTCCGCCAGAAGGTAGGATTCAATAAAGCCGTCGAGATCGCCGTCGAGCACAGCGTCTGTGTTGCCGACTTCATGACTGGTCCGGTGATCCTTGACCATCCGGTAGGGGTGCAGTACGTAGGAGCGGATCTGGCTCCCCCAGCCGATCTCCTTCTTTTCGCCCGAAATCGCGGCCGACTCTTCTTCTTTTTTCCGCACCTCGAGTTCGTACAACTGGGCCTTCAACTGCTTCATCGCCGTCGCCCGGTTTTTATGCTGGGACCGCTCATTCTGGCAGGCCACAACCGTCCCGGTCGGCACATGGGTTATGCGGATGGCCGAATCGGTCTTATTGACATGCTGTCCCCCCGCCCCGCTGGCGCGGTAGGTGTCAACCTTCAGGTCTTTATCGAGAATTTCGACTTCGATATCGTCCGAGAGTTCGGGAAAGACGAAAACCGAACAGAAGGAAGTGTGACGGCGTGCGTTCGAGTCGAAGGGAGATATGCGAACCAGTCGGTGAATGCCATTTTCGGCGCGAAGATACCCGTAGGCGTATTCCCCTTCCACGGTAAAGGTTACCCCCTTAACCCCTGCCTCATCCCCCGCCTGGTAGTCGGTTATTTCGGTTTTAAACCCCTTGCGCTCGCAATAGCGCAGATACATGCGCAGCAGCATGTCCGCCCAGTCCTGGGCCTCGGTGCCGCCGGCGCCGGCGTTGATGCTGAAAATTGCATTGTTGGCGTCGTGCTCGCCGGAAAGCATGCGGGCGAATTCCATCTGCGCCACTTTGGCTTCCACCTCAGGGAGAAGTTCGCGGATTTCCGCAAGGGTATCTTCATCCTCTCCCTCTTCCCCGAGTTCCACAAGGACCAGCAGGTCGTCGAGTTCCTGGCTCGACTCCTCCAAGCCTTCAACAACCTTCTGCAGCGAGGTCCTTTCCTTGAGGACCTCCTGCGCCTTGTCACCCTGGTTCCAGAAGTCAGGGTGAGCGATGTCGGCTTCGAGTTCGGCTATCCGTTCCTTTTTGCCGCCGACGTCAAAGATACCTCCTCAGCTCATCGAGCTTTTCCCTGAGGTGGTTCAAAGTTTCTTTTTCTTCGCGAAACATGCAATATCTCCTTTTGAATAATTCCTGAATCCGTAAATTCTGACCGGGTAATAGCGCAAGTCATTGACCTGCCTAAGCGTTCAAAAAATCACCGACGAACCTATGGGTGCGCCTCAGATTTTTTGAAACGCTTTTTCAGGTCAAGCACCTACACTCTTTTCCCGCCCCGCACTCACGAATCCAGGAAATTGGCAGGGGATTATAACGGCATCGCCCGCCGATCTCAACCCTCTTCGGCCATCCGACCGTTAAAACGTCGCCGGGTCCGCAGCAGCCAGAAAATACTGACCGCCAGAAACAGGGTCGGCAGCAGGTCGCCCAGTCGGTTGTAAAGGGTTATTTCATCTCGAAAGCGGACCTCCCCCCGCAGGAAAAGGTCTTTGAAAACGGGAGATTGCTCCTCCATAGTTCCATCAGGGGCGATAAGGGCGGAGATGCCGGTATTGGCGGCTCGCGCGACCCAGCGGCGATTCTCGATGGCCCTGAAGCGGGTCATGGCCAAATGCTGAGCGGGAGCGGACGATCTGCCAAACCAGGCGTCATTGGTGATATTGACCAGCAGGTCGCTCCCCTTGCGCACGTAGTCCCGGGCCAAGTCGGGAAAGATCCCTTCAAAACAGACCAGCACACCGATTTCCCCGCCATTGACCGGCAGCGGGCTGATGGAACCGGGAGAAAAATCGCCGACCCCGACGACCAGCTTTTCTATAAAGGGGAGAAAACGCCCGAGGGGGACATATTCGCCGAAAGGTACCAGGTGAATCTTATCGCTGCGGCCGAGGATCTCGCCGCCTCTGTCGAGCAGAAAGGCGCTGTTCAGGTAGCGATACTGCCGGTTGGCCACTTCGTAGGCTGGACTGCCAAAGAGAAGCTGGCTGTCGACAGAGCGGGTAAAATCGCGCACCGCCTCGCTTAAGGGACCCGTCTCCTGAAAATAAAAGGGCGTGGCGCTTTCAGGCCAGACCAGGAGATCTACGGGACCCTCTTCGGCAGCCGACCGGGACAGGTTCAGGTATTTGTCGATGGTGCTGCGCTGATGGCCAGGATCCCACTTGATCGACTGGTCTATATTGCCCTGCACCAGAGCGACGGACAAAGGCTCCCCGGCGAGTCGCTCTGGTGAATCGAGGTGCGCAAAACCATAGACCAGGTTGCCCGCAAAGAGAAGAATCCAGAATACGACTCCCCAACGGGGAACGGCAGACCACTGACGCAGGCGATACGCGACCCAGAGTCTTGCCAGCAGCACATTACTGAATACCAGCAGGAAGCTGATGCCGTAGACGCCGCACAGGTCGGCGGACTGAATCATGACCAGGAACTTCTGCTGCGAATACCCGTAGGTGGCCCAGGGAAAGCCGGAGAGGAAAAAGGACCGGACGAACTCGAGCGCAACCCAGAAGACCGGAAAACTCACCAGCCTCGAAATGCGGAGCTTTTCTTCCACACGGCAACAGGCCCAGGTTGCCGCTCCCCAGAAAAGGGCGAGATAGGCGACCAGAATCAGGTAGGCGGCCAGCGAAAAAACAGGGTGCAGCCCGCCATAGGTGGTCATGACGATATTCAGCCAGTAGAGCACCGTGCCGAAAAAAACCGCCCCGGCAACAAAGCCGTGACGGAACGGTCGGCGCTGCATCACCAGCAGCAGGGGGACCAGGGCCACCCAGGCCAGGCCGGCCAGGTCCACCCTCGGAAAGGCCAAGGCGGCCAGGAGCCCGGAGGCACAGGCCGCGGCGGTCTCCTTATGAAGGTTTGATAAACTCATGGCACCGAAGGTTCGGATTCGGCCTGATTGGCGGAATCGTCGAGGCGCACCCTGACTTTGCTGATTTTGCGGGAGTCGGATTCGACAACGGTCATGATCAACCGTCCGTCGCGCACCTCCTCTCCTTCCAGGGGCACATGCCCGAACAGGTCGAACAGGTAGCCGCCGACCGTATCGAAATTCTCCTTGGTGATGGTGATATCGAAAAAATCCTCGAGATCTTCGATATTCAGGCGCCCATGGACCAGCACCGAGCCGCCCTCTTCTTCCAGCAGCTGATCCTCTTCGAGATCGTACTCGTCCTGGATATCGCCGACGATTTCCTCGATCAGGTCCTCGATCGTCACCAGACCCGAGGTTCCGCCATACTCGTCGATGGCGATCGCCATGTGAACCCGCTTGGTGCGGAATTCCTGAAGGAGCTCTTCGATCTGCTTGGTTTCCGGAACGAAGTAGGGAGTCCGCATTACCTGGTCGATGACGACCTCGTCGACCGGGCTGCCCCATAATTTGAGAAGATCCTTGGCATAGACGATGCCGACGATCTGATCGGCCGATCCTTCGTAAATGGGAATACGCGAATGCCCGTACGATATGATGGCATTAAGCAGGTCTGACAGGGTCTCGGTGCTGCTGCAACAGACCATATCGGTTCGCGGCACCATGATCTCCCGGACGATGGTGTCACCGAACTCGAAGATGGAGTTGAGCATCTCCCCCTCTTCTTCGTTGATGATGCCATCCTCTTCGGACGCCTCGATAATTTCCTGCAGGTCCTTTTCGGTCAGCACCCGCCGCCGACCGAAGAGGAGACGACTCAATCCCCCCTTTAGAAAGGAGGGCCTGCCACCTGATCCTTCATCTTCCAACGAGTAACCCCCTTTTTTCAGCACTGGTTGAGAGCCTCAGCGCGCTGCTGGTCATTTTGGATGCTTGTCGGGCATACCGGACAAGCTCCTAAAATACAAGATATACAATAACGGTCATCATGGCACCGAGGCTGCCGCCGGCCACGACCTCCAGAACGGAATGAATCCCGAGCTGTACGCGGCTGCGAGCCACCAGCGCGGCAAGAACCAGAACAAGCAGAAACGGCACGACCCCGGCATGCGACAGGGCCACGGCGGTCGCTACGGAAAAGGCGATGGCCGCGTGTCCGCTGGGCATCCCCCCGTGAAGAGGATTCCCCTTGCCGAAACGGGCCTTGAGCAGCACCACCAGGATCGAAACGACCAGCACCGAAATTACCGGGAACTCTCCGGGAGCCTCTCCGAACTGGTCCAACTCGGCCCCGAGCACGGGAAAAACATGCCGGGCCAGGGAAAAATAGCCCATCACCACCGCCCCGATACTGGCGACCAGTACCGCCCCGGCCGCCACATCCTTGGCCCGCTTGGCCAGTTCATGGTAGTCGGGGGAAACAAGATCGACCAACGTTTCGATCGCGGTGTTAAAGAGCTCGGCAAACAGAACCAGTGTAACAGCAAAGGCGAGCAGAATGAATTCGAGGGCGGACAGATGGAGAAAGACGGCCAGAAAAAGGAACAGCACCGCGGCGCAAAAATGGATTCGCATGTGACGCTGGGTCTTGGCAGCCCACAGAATCCCTTCGATGGCGCAGTTGAGGCTCTGAACCCAGGTTGCCGGCTTATGTTTCCTGTCTAACACGCCAGATCATACTCCGCGCGAATCAGGGCAAAGATTTCGCGCTCCTTAGCTTCCATGGCCGCGGCCTCTTCCTCGGTTCCCCGCTCGTGATCGAAACCCAGCAGGTGGAGGATGCCATGCAGCAGCAGGAAATAAAGCTCGCTCTCGAAGGACTGTCCCGCCTCTTCGGCATCGCGTGCCGCGGTGTCGGCGGAAATGATGATGTCGCCGAGTAAGGTCGGCTGAATTCCAGCCCCTTCCCCCTCCTGCATGGCAAAAGAGATCACGTTGGTCGGCCAGTCGCGGTTCAGGTAATCACGGTTGACTTCCCGGATGGCCGGGTCGTCAACGATCAGCACCGACAATTCCCCCTCAGGACATCCCGAGGCGTTTAAGATCGTCTGTGCTACCTTTCGCAGTTCCAGCTTCTTTACTTTTAATCTCTTTTGCCGGTTCTCTATCTGAATCCTCACCGTTTTTCCTTTTCGTCGGGTCCTTGTCACGTTCTTTAAATGCCGGCTCCGGATACTCGATTCGGTGGTGAAATATCCCGGCCAGCACGCGGTTGAAACTCTTGGCAATATGATGCAGGTCTTTGAGGGTCAACTCGCACTCATCAAGCTGCCCGTCGATGAAAATATTATTGATGATCTTCTGCACCATCCCCTGAATGCGCGCCGGGGTCGGATCCGAGAGGGTTCGACTGGCCGCCTCCACCGCATCGGCCAGCATGATCAGGGCCGCTTCGCGGGTCTGCGGCTTGGGGCCGGGGTAGCGGTAATCCCTTTCATCGACCTGCTGCACGCCCGGGTCTTCCTTGCTTTTTGCCTTATCGAAGAAGAATTTGATCAGGGCCGTGCCGTGGTGCTGGCGTATGATATCGACGATAGGCTGGCCAAGCTTATATTCCCTGGCCATCTCCGCCCCGTCCTTGACATGGCTCATGAGGATCAGGGCACTCATTGATGGCGCCAGTTTGTCGTGGCGGTTCTCCTGGTTGCCCATGTTTTCGACGAAGTAAAGGGGCTTTTTAATTTTACCGATGTCGTGGTAATAGGCGGCGACCCTGGCCAGCAGGGGATTGGCATTGATCGCCTCGGCGGCGGCCTCGACCAGATTGCCGACAATAATCGAATGGTGATAGGTACCGGGGGCCTGCACCATCAATTCCCTGAGGACGGGCACGTTCATGTTGGCCAGTTCAAGAAGCTTGATATCGGTGGTGTATTTAAAAAGGTGTTCGATCAGAGGGATGGTCCCGGTGACCATGACGGCGCACAAAAAGCCGCCGGCCAGACCAAAACCCAGCTTATACAACAGCTGCACATCGAGAGCACGCCCGGCCATCAGGTACATGCTTAAAATCATCAGCATGTTGACCAGAGACACGCGAAACCCCGCGCGGTAAAGGGTTGTGCGCTGCTTGCACTGGCGAACCCAGTGGGCCGCGGTCACGCTGCCTGCAAGGGCGTAGATGGAAATAAACAGGCTGTTGCCGAAAAGGACTCCGATGAGGAGGGCCGAGAGTATGGCAAACAGGAAAGCGACCTCGGAATTCAGCACGATTCGGGTAAGCATCGCCCCGACGGCGAACGGAAAGAGGTAGTAATAGGTCGTCGATTCGATATACGGAAAGGCGCTTTCAAGGGCGGTCGACATGAAGATGCCGACCTTGATAAGCATAAAGAGACTCAGGAATATTAAGACCAGAAAAAGGAGGTCGCGATTATCGGGGTTGTACTTTCGGATGTTCGTCCGGACGAAACGATGGGTCGTAAAGAGCAGAATCAGAATGGAGAAGAAAAGCCCCACAGCGGTGCTGATCGTACTGTAGCTCCCCCCCACCTCGCGCAGTGCGCGAAGTTTCTTTATCTGGTCACCGGTGACCCGCTCCCCTTCGCGAACAATCATCTCCCCCTTTTTGACCTGGAAGAGCACGGGCTTGACGCCTTCCCTGGCCTGGCGCTTGCGGGCCTCGGTTTCGTTCTTGTTGAAGGTGAGATTGGGACTCAGCAGCTTCGCCGTGAGGTCGAACAAGAGCTTTTTCTGCCCCGGCTTGAGGGGAGGAAGGGCCTCGAATTCGGAGGAGAGATGGTCATGAACATCACCAACCCCGATCACTCTCTCGAGGTCGATGGCGGTCGACTCGACCTGGGATTTCAGGTCGCGAATGGCGATGCCCCGTTTTTGTCCAGCCTGAAAGACCTGCAGGTTGCCGACGATCATCCCATTCATGGCAACGATAATCGCCTTACGCACTGGGCCTACCAGACTGACCGGCGCTTCGCCTTCGACGAGATCAAAAATGCCGTAGAGATCCTTGAACTCTACCTCGCTGAGACTGATTCCAAGCACACTCTCCACGTCGGGATAAACTTTTTCAAACTCAACCCCCTGGCCCCTCGCTTCTTCCAGGGTCAGCAGGACCTCGGCCAACCGGTCGGCAATACTCCGACCCGCCTGAGGATCGTAGTCGTAGAGGGGCAGGACCGCTTCTTCAGCTTCCACCCGCTTCTTTTCAGTCAGGGGAAGGTCGGGGATCAACAGGTCCTTGGGTGCCTTGATATCCCGCGAGGCGATATCGCCAGGGGCATAATAATCGGGGACGAAGCCCCCCTTGGGCACAATGATGGCGGCAAGGACCAGTGCAAGCAGAAAAACCATGAAGTGGCGCTGGGTCCGCTCTTCAAAAGAAAAACAATAACTGCCGGAACCCTTGCCTTTGCGGGAGGGTTGTTCCGTTTTACGGTCGGATTTGGTCATTTTTCGGAAACACCTTCAGGCGGGGTCGACCTGTCATCCTTGAGGGGACGAACCCGATCATAAGCCTGAACAATCGACTGGACAATAGGATGTCGCACTACATCGATGTCAGTGAAACGGTTGAAGAAGATCCCATCAACCCCTTTTAGCACCTGGGAGGCTTCGATCAGCCCCGACTGCCGCCCGCTGGGCAGGTCAATCTGGGTCACATCGCCAGTGACGACCGCCCGACTGCCGAACCCGAGACGGGTCAAAAACATTTTCATCTGCTCCGTCGTGGTGTTCTGGGCCTCATCGAGGATGACAAAGGCATCGTTCAGTGTGCGACCTCGCATAAACGCCAGCGGCGCCACTTCGACCACCCCGTTATCGATCAGGGCCTGCCCCTTGTCGAAATCCATCATGTCGTAAAGGGCATCGTACAACGGGCGCAGATAGGGATTCACCTTCTCGGCCAAATCGCCCGGCAGAAAACCGAGCTTTTCCCCCGCCTCGACGGCCGGTCGCACCAGCACGATGCGGCTGACCTCCTTCCTCATCAGGTAGGAGACGGCCATCGCCATGGCCAGGTAAGTCTTTCCGGTGCCCGCCGGACCGATGCCGAAGACGATATCGTTGCGCCGTATGGCATCGATATAAGTTTTCTGGGCCAGACTTTTAGGGGCGATCGTTTTTTTGCGGGAGGAGATAAATACGGTGTCGAGAAATATCTCTTTCAGATGCGCCTTGGAGTCGGCATTGAGTATGCGCAGCGCATACTCGATATCTGAAGGATAAAGGGAATAGCCCTCTCGCAGCAGACCATAGAGTTCGTCGAGCAGACGCAGCGCCAGAAGGACCTCAGAACGCTCCCCGGAGACGGACAGCGCAGTCCCCTTGGAACTGAGGCGCACGCCAAGTTTCTGCTCTATCGTCTTGAGGTTTTTATTCTGTTGGCCGAAAAGAAGGTTCGCCAGGTGCTGGTCTTCGACGGCAAACCGTTCCAGTACGGGTTTTGAATTCAAATCAGGGTCTCTCATATCAGATATGATTATTAGCGCTAAACCCTAGCATTGATCGAACGGCAAATGCAATTTTTTTCAGACCGCGGAGCAGGCAAAACCGCGCAAAAGAGACTTCCAATTTTGAGTCAGTGTGCTATAAGAGTAAGGTTTTGAATTTGAAATATCCTAAAAATCTAACCCAAAAAGGGGGTAATTATGAGTGAAATCATCGATATTTATGCTCGCGAGATCATCGATTCCCGCGGCAACCCTACTGTTGAAGTCGAAGTTTTTCTCGAAAACGGCGTGATGGGTCGGGCCGCGGTACCGAGCGGCGCCTCGACCGGCGAACGCGAGGCGCTGGAACTGCGTGACGGCGACAAGTCGCGCTATCTCGGCAAAGGGGTCCTGAAGGCAGTGCAGAACGTCAACGAAACCGTTTCCGAAGCGCTGATCGGCTGGGAGGCTTCCGACCAGCCCGGCATCGACCGCAAGCTGCTCGAACTCGACGGCACCGACTTCAAAAGCAATCTCGGTGCCAACGCCCTGCTCGGGGTCTCCATGGCCTGCGCCAAAGCCGCGGCCGAAGACGCCGGACTCCCCCTGTACCAGTACATCGGCGGTGCCAACGCCAAGGAGCTCCCCCTGCCGATGATGAACATCATCAACGGCGGCGAACATGCCGACAACAACGTCGACATCCAGGAATTCATGATCATGCCTGCTGGCGCCGATTCCTTCAAGGAAGCCCTGCGCATGGGCGCCGAGATCTTCCACGCCCTCAAGAAAGTCCTCAAGGACAAGGGCTACAACACCGCCGTTGGCGACGAGGGAGGGTTCGCCCCCGACCTGAAGAGCAACGAAGAGGCTCTCGAGGTGATCATGGAGGCGATCAAGGCCGCCGGCTTCACCCCTGGTGAAGACGTGCTGCTCGCCCTCGACGTCGCCTCCTCGGAGCTTTATGAAAACGGCGTATACACCCTGGCCAACGAGGCCCAGCCTAAAAAGAGCGCTGCCGAACTGGTCGCCTTTTACGAAGACCTGGTCAACCGCTATCCCATAATCTCCATCGAAGACGGCATGGCGGAGAACGACTGGGACGGCTGGAAACTCATGACCGAGCGTCTCGGCCAGAAGATCCAGATCGTCGGAGACGACCTCTTTGTCACCAACACCAAGATCCTCAAGGAAGGGATCGACAAGGGGATCGC
>CALZIC010000054.1 GCA_945787285.1 uncultured Desulfuromonadales bacterium | reverse complement strand
GTAATTAAGCGCAAGGGGATTGTCCGGATTATTTGTGAAAACCCCAAGCATAAGCAGAGACAGGGATAACGGGATTAGGAGGATCAGAAATTGGCACGTATTGCTGGCATCGATTTACCGAGAAATAAACGGATCGAGGTGGCGCTCACCTACATCTACGGCATCGGCCGGTCCTCCTCCCAGGAGATTCTGACCAAGGCCGGCGTTGATTACAATACTCGCACGGATGACCTTACTGAGGTTGAGGTTGGTAAAATCAGGGAGGTTATCGACCGTGAAAGCAAGGTTGAAGGGGATCTGCGGCGTGAGATTTCCATGAATATCAAGCGTCTGATGGACCTTGGCTGCTATCGCGGCCTGCGTCATCGTCGCGGGTTGCCCTGCCGCGGGCAGAAGACCAAAACCAACGCCCGTACCCGCAAAGGTCCTCGCAAGACCGTGGCCGGTAAGAAGAAATAACTGGAGGAACGATGGCTAAGCCCGGTAAGAAAGTCGTAAGGAAAAAAGTCGAAAAGAAGAATATCGCCAATGGTGTTGCCCACATTCAGGCGACCTTCAATAATACCATCGTAACGATTACCGATGTAGCCGGTAACGTCATCTCCTGGTCGACTGCCGGGGGGCGTGGGTTCAAGGGGTCCAGAAAAAGCACTCCTTTCGCTGCTCAGGTTGCTGCCGAAGATGCTGCCAAGAAGGCCATGGAACATGGTCTGCGCAGCGTAATCGTCAATGTCAAGGGACCTGGCTCCGGCCGCGAATCGGCACTGCGTGCCCTTCAGGCCGCTGGTCTCAGCATCACCCTGATCAAGGACGTCACCCCTATCCCTCACAATGGGTGCCGCCCTCCCAAGCGTAGAAGAGTCTAAAACAACAAGGAGGACGAACGTTGGCTAGATATACAGGTCCTGTCTGCCGTCAGTGCAGAAGGGAAAACATGAAGCTGTTCCTGAAAGGGGACAGATGCCATACCGACAAATGTGCTGTTGAACGCAGAAATTACGCTCCCGGCCAGCATGGCCAGGGTCGTATCAAGGTTTCCGATTACGGGACCCAGCTTCGCGAGAAGCAGCGTGTCAAGCGCACCTATGGTCTGCTCGAAAAGCAGTTCCGCGCCTATTTCGCCAAGGCTGACCGCATGAAGGGGGTTACCGGCGAGAACCTGCTGGTTCTGCTCGAAAGGCGTCTTGACAGCATGGTTTACCGCATGGGTTTTGCGACCTCCCGCAACGAAGCGCGTTCTCTGGTTCGCCAGGGACACTTCACCGTCAACGGGCAGAGGGTTAATATCCCTTCCTACCTCGTGCGCGTCGGTGACGTTGTTGAGCTTCGTGAGAAGAGCCGCCAGGTGGCCCGTGTCAACGAGGCTCTTGACGGGGTAATGCGCAGGGGGCTTCCCTCCTGGGTAGAACTTGACCGGGCCGCCTTCAAGGCGTCTGTCAAGACTCTGCCGGTTCGCGAAGAGATGACCACTCCTGTATTCCAGGAACATCTCATCGTCGAACTTTACTCCAAGTAATCCTGGCAAGCTCTCGCTGTAACCTCATTAGGGAGGATACGAATGTACAAAAACTGGAGAGACCTCATCAAGCCCAAGCGTCTCCAGATAGAGTCGGAAACCTTGACCGATACCTACGGCAAGTTTTACGCCGAACCTTTCGAACGTGGATTCGGCACGACCTTGGGGAACTCGATGCGCCGGGTGCTGCTCTCCTCGTTGCAGGGGGCGGCGATCGTCTCCGTACGGATCAAGGGGGTTCTTCACGAATTCTCGACCATTCCGGGAGTGACTGAGGATGTTACCGATGTAATACTCAACCTCAAAGGGGTATTGCTGCGGTTGCACGGACACGAAAGCCGGAATATCCGCATCGTCAAAAAAGGGGCCGGGGCCATCACCGCCGGGGATATCATCAGCGATTCCCATGTGGAAGTATTGAACCCCGCACACCATATTGCCACGTGCTCCGAGGAAGCGGATGTCGAAATCGATATGGTTGTGTCGATGGGCAAAGGCTATGTTCCTGCTGACCGCAACCGGGATGAGAAGGCACCGGTCGGGACGATTCCCATCGATGCCATTTTTGCCCCGATTAAAAAGGTCAATTTCATGGTTAGCAATGCCCGCGTCGGGCAGATTACCAACTATGATAAGCTGACGGTCGAAGTTTTCAGCGACGGCAGTGTCCGTCCGGATGACGCAGTGGCCTACGCGGCGAAAATCATCAAGGAGCAGCTGCAGATCTTCATCAATTTCGATGAGGAGTCTGAGCCCGTCGACGAGGACAGCGGCGAAGCCGGGGTTAAGATCAACGAAAACCTCTATCGCACTGTTGATGAACTCGAGTTGTCGGTGCGCAGTGCAAACTGCCTCAAGAACGCCAACATCCGTCTCATTGGAGACCTGGTTCAGAGGACTGAAGCCGAAATGCTCAAGACCCAGAATTTCGGACGCAAGTCGCTGAATGAGATCGGGGAGCGAGGAAGACTGATTTCGCCGCCCAAAGGATTAGAGAAGAAAGGACCACAGGACAATGCGTCATAATAAATCCGGTAGAAGGCTTGGGCGTAACTCCAGCCACCGTTTGGCTATGATGCGCAACATGGTGACCTCCCTGCTCGATAAAGAGCGGATCACCACCACCGATGCGCGAGCCAAAGAGCTTCGTAAGCTCACTGAAAAAATGATCACCCTCGGCAAGCGTGGCGATCTGAATGCCCGTCGTCAGGCCCTGCAGGTGATCCGAGACCGCAAGGTTGTCGCCAAGTTGTTCGAGCGTATCGCTCCCCGTTTTCAGGAGCGTCCCGGCGGCTACACCCGCATCATCAAGCTCGGCAACCGCCAGGGGGACAACGCCTCCCAGTCGATTATCGAGTTGGTGGAAGAGGAGTTCACTCCTCGTGTGCGTAAAGAGGCTCCCGTTGCCCAAGAGGCCGCGGCTGCTGTCGCTGCACCGGCCGTTGCCGAAGCGGTTGAAGAGGCTCCCGCCGCTGAAGAGGGTGGCGAAGAAAAAGCCTGATGCAGTCTGTACGTTGAAAAAAGGCAAGGAGCTCGCTCCTTGCCTTTTTTTTTATCTGACGCACCAGGTCCCTGCCGGGGTATGCACCTTGACGCTATGCGAAAAATCGTGGTAGATTGATCCACTTTTTTTTCGGAGAGACAATGTATTTTCCCACCTTTGATCAGTTTGTCGAGCTGGCCCGCCAGGGCAATCTCATCCCGGTTTATCGCGAGATTATGGCCGACATGGAAACACCTGTCTCGGCTTTCAAGAAGATAGATGACGGGCGTAATGCATTTTTGCTCGAAAGTATCGAGGGGGGGGAGAAGTGGGCCCGGTATTCCTTCCTCGGCAGCGGCCCGGCAAAAGTATTCCGTTCCAAGGGCAAGTCTTACGAGGTGCTGGACGACGGCCAGGTTGTCGAACAGGGGAACTGTCCCGATCCCTTTGCCCGGCTTCAAACCTTTCTTGCCCCCTACCGGCCGGTTCAGCTTGATGAACTGCCGCGGTTCTTCGGAGGGGCGGTGGGGTATCTCGGGTACGACATGGTCCGCTTTATCGAAGAGCTGCCCGACAGCACAGTGCGGGAAGTCGATGCCTACGACTCCTGTTTCATGCTCACCAATACCCTGGTGATTTTCGACAACATGCGCCAGAAAATCAAGGTGGTGTGCAACGTCCATCTCGAAGAGGGGGCGGACCTCTCTGCGGCTTACCAGAAGGCGCAGGCTGAAATCGATTTGCTGATTGAAAAACTCCGTGAGCCACTCCCCCGGGCAACCCCCTCCTCACCGGAAGAGTCTGCAGGTTTGCAGCCTAATTTCACCCGGCAGGGTTTTATGGAGGCTGTTGAGCGCTGCAAGGAATATGTTCGTGCCGGCGACATCATTCAGGTAGTGTTGTCCCAGCGCTTCAGCGGCCCTCTCGGGAAGACCGATCCCTTCGACATCTACCGGGCCCTGCGCACCGTCAATCCCTCGCCCTACATGTTCTTTCTGCGTTTTGATGACACCCTGGTGGTCGGGGCCTCACCCGAGGTTCTGGTCCGCAAGGAAGGGGACCGCGTCGAGGTTCGGCCGATTGCAGGCACCCGGCCACGGGGCCGGGACCCAGAGCACGATATGAGGCTGGAGGAAGAGCTGCTGGCCGACCCTAAGGAGCGGGCCGAGCATATTATGTTGGTCGACCTCGGCCGCAACGACCTGGGGCGGGTGTGCACGACCGGTTCGGTGGAGGTCAGCGAGTTGATGGTGATCGAGCGGTACAGTCATGTCATGCACATCGTCTCCAACGTGCGAGGGCGCCTCGAGGCTGGATGCGATGCCTTCGACGTTTTCCGGGCGGCTTTTCCCGCAGGAACTCTCAGCGGGGCCCCAAAAATCCGGGCCATGGAAATTGTCGATGAGCTTGAACCGTGCCGGCGCGAGATCTATGGCGGCGCGGTCGGATATTTTTCTTTTTCCGGTAATATGGATATGGCCATCGCCATTCGTACCCTGGTCGTCAAGGATGGCCGCATTCACCTGCAGGCCGGTGCCGGAATCGTGGCCGATTCCAACCCCGAGGCGGAATACCAGGAGACGGTCAACAAAGCACGAGGGGTGATTGCCGCCCTCGATATCGCACGAAAGGGGCTGAACTGACATGCTCCTCATGATCGACAACTACGACTCGTTTACCTACAACGTGGTCCAGTATTTTCAGGAACTCGGTGCTGAGGTGGAGGTCTATCGAAACGACAAGATCTCCATCGAGGAGATCGAACGCAAGGCGCCCCGGCGCCTTGTGGTCTCTCCCGGGCCCTGCTCACCGAAAGAGGCGGGAATCTCGGTGGAGGCCATCCGGCACTTTGCCGGCAAAATCCCTATTCTCGGGGTCTGCCTCGGCCACCAGTCGATCGGGTACGCCTTCGGCGGAAAGGTGGTTAGGGCTGCCCGTCTCATGCACGGCAAGACCAGTCCGATCTTCCATGACGACAAGGGGATTTTCCACGGTCTTTCCAACCCGTTTGACGCCACCCGCTACCATTCGCTGATTGTAGAGCGTGAAAGCCTTCCGGACTGCCTCGAAATCACCGCCTGGACCGAGGCCGGGGAGATCATGGGACTGCAGCATCGGGAGCTGCCGGTCTGGGGGATGCAGTTCCACCCCGAATCGATACTGACCGTTGAGGGAAAGCAGCTGCTCAACAACTATCTGGAAATGACCTAGGGCAGAAGTCAGAAGCCAGGAGGATAAGACGCTATTCTGGATTCTGGCTCCTGGCTTCTCTAAAAGAGGTTTATCAATGATCAAGGAAGCGATTGCCAAGGTGGTCGACGGGCAGGATCTCGCAGAAAGCGAGATGATCGAGGTAATGTCCCAGGTCATGGGGGGCGAGGCGACGTCCGCTCAGGTCGGCTCGTTTATCACCGCCTTGCGTATGAAGGGTGAAACGGTTGCGGAAATCACCGGTGCCGCCCGGGTCATGCGTGAACGGGCGACCCCGATTCGGGTCGGCCGGGTTCTCGATATCGACCGCGAGGAAATCAACCTCGACCGGGAAACGATTCTCGACACCTGCGGCACGGGGGGAAGCGGCACCCGCAGCTTCAATATCTCGACCACGGTGGCCTTTGTGGTGGCCGCCTGCGGCGTCAAAGTGGCCAAGCATGGCAACCGCAGTGTTTCTTCGGCCTGCGGCAGCGCCGACGTGCTCGAGCGTCTGGGGGTCAACCTTGATGTCACTCCGGAGGTCGTCGAGCGCTGTATCAATGAAGTCGGGGTCGGCTTCCTCTTTGCCCCGGCCTTGCACGGTGCCATGAAATATGCCATCGGACCTCGCCGGGAAATCGGCATCCGCACCATCTTCAATATCCTCGGCCCCCTGACCAACCCGGCCGCGGCCGACCGACAGGTGCTGGGCGTCTACCGTGAGGAGCTGGTCGAAGTGCTGGCCAGCGTTCTGCTCGAACTCGGATGCCGCCGCGGTTTCATCGTGCACGGCATGGACGGCATGGACGAGGTCACTTTGACCGGGCCGACCCGCGTCGGCGAGATTCGTGACGGCAAGGTGCACCTGTACACCGTTGAGCCGGAAGACTTCGATCTGCCCCGCTGCGATCTCTCCGGGCTCCAGGGAGGCGACGCCGTTCAGAACGCCGATATCGTTCGCACCGTGCTGCGCGGTGAAAAGGGAGCGCGGCGCGATGTCGTTTTGCTCAACAGCGCCTTTGCCCTGGTGGCGGCCGATCTGGCGGACGACCTTTCCACCGGTATCCGGATGGCCGCAGAGGCCATCGATGGCGGAGGGGCCATGAAAAAACTAGAAGGACTGATCCGGGTGACCAACGAATGATACTCGAGCAGATACTCGAACATAAACGCGGCGAGGTGAGCCTCGCTAAAAAGCAGGTGCCCCTTGACGATCTCAAGGCCATGGCGTCCCGCTCTGCCGAGCCGCGGGGGTTTGCCCGGGCCCTGCGCACCCTGTCCGAAAATGGCACGGCGATCATTGCCGAAGTCAAGAAGGGGTCGCCGTCCAAGGGGATTATCCGCGCCGATTTCGATCCCGTGGCGATCGCCCGCGATTACGAAAAGGCGGGGGCCGCCTGTCTTTCCGTTCTGACCGACAGCCGCTTCTTTTACGGAGAGCTCGCCTACCTGGGGCAGATCGCCGAGACGGTCAGCCTGCCGCTGCTGCGCAAGGAATTCATCGTCGATCCGTACCAGATCTACGAGGCGCGGGCCCATCGTGCCGATGCGATTCTGCTGATTGCCGCCGCCCTTGAGCTCGCCGAACTGCAGGAGTTTTCCGCTGTCGCCGCCGGTCTCGGTATGGATGTTCTGCTCGAAGTACACGATGAAGCCGAGCTGGAGGTGGCCCTTCAGGTGCCCGTCGAGCTGATCGGTATCAACAACCGCAATCTCAACACCTTTCACACCGACCTCGGCACCACCGAGCGGCTGATCCCGGGCATCCCGGCGGATCGGCTGGTGGTGGCCGAAAGCGGCCTTAATACCCGCGGGGACATCGTTCGCCTGCAGGGGGCCGGGGCCCGGGCTTTCCTTATCGGAGAGAGCCTGATGCGTGAAGGTAATATTCAAAACAAGCTGCAATCGCTGCTGCACGATTAAAGGAGTCAACGTGGACACCAAGATCATTCTCAAGGAAAACCAGCTTCCCAAGCAGTGGTACAACATCATCCCCGATATGCCCGGGCCGCTGGCTCCGGTGATTAACCCCCGGACCCTGCAGCCGGTTACCCCCGATGATCTGCTGCCGATTTTTCCCATGTCGCTGATCGAGCAGGAAATGTCGCCCCAGCGCTGGATCGACATCCCCGACAAGGTTCGCGAGATCTACCGCCTGTGGCGCCCCTCTCCCATGTTTCGGGCGCGGCGCCTCGAGGAAGCTCTCGGTACGCCCGCGAAGATCTACTACAAGTATGAAGGGGTCTCCCCGGCCGGTTCGCACAAGCCGAATTCCGCCATTCCCCAGGCCTACTACAACAAGCAAGCCGGCATCAAGCGCCTGGCCACCGAAACCGGCGCCGGGCAGTGGGGGAGCTCCCTCGCTCTTGCCTGCAGCATGTTCGACCTCGAATGCACCGTCTACATGGTCAAGGTCTCCTGCACCCAGAAGCCGTACCGCAAGAGCATGATGGAGCTCTGGGGAGCCAACGTTATCCCCTCGCCCTCCAACCTGACCGAGTCGGGCCGGTCTATTCTGGCCAAGGACCCCGACAGCCCCGGCAGCCTCGGTATCGCCATCTCCGAAGCGGTCGAAGATGCGGCAAGCCATAGCGATACCAACTACGCCCTGGGCAGCGTCCTCAACCACGTCTGTCTGCACCAGACCGTGATCGGCCTGGAAGCCAAGGAGCAGATGGCGATTGCCGGCGATTATCCCGATGTGGTCATCGCCTGCTGCGGCGGCGGCTCCAACTTCGCCGGCATCGCTTTTCCCTTTTTGGCCGACAAGGCTGCCGGCAGGGACGTGCGCTGCCTTGCGGTGGAACCGGCCTCCTGCCCGACCCTGACCAAAGGGGTCTATGCCTTCGATTACGGCGATACCGCCAAGATGGCGCCGATATCGATGATGTACACCCTGGGGCACGATTTCATGCCGCCCGGCATTCATGCCGGGGGCCTGCGCTACCATGGGGAATCGGCCCTCGTCTCTCAGCTCTACCATGGCGGGCAGATCGAGGCCCAGTCGTTTAAGCAGAATGCCTGCTTCGAAGCGGCGGTGCTCTTTTCACGCAACGAAGGGATCGTTCCCGCCCCCGAGTCCTCCCATGCCGTACGCGCCGCCATTGACGAAGCGCTGCTGGCCAAGGAAGAAGGCAAGGAGAAGACCATCCTCTTCTGCCTCTCCGGGCACGGTCAGCTCGACATGGTGGCCTACGACAACTACCTGTCGGGAAATCTCGAGGACTATGAGTATCCCGAAGAGAATATCCGTGAGTCGCTGGCCAATCTGCCGGATGTCGATCTTCCGGAATAATCTTTTTCAAGGAAGCCTCTATGACGCGAGTGAAGATCTGCGGCATCACCTGCATTGAAGATGCCCTTCATGCGGCAGATTGCGGGGCGGATGCCCTGGGGCTGGTCTTCTATGCCAAGAGCCCTCGCGTGGTGACGGTCGAGAAAGCGCGTGAGATCGTCGCGGCGCTGCCGCCATTCATCACCTCCGTCGGCCTGTTCGTCAATGAGGAGCCGGCCCGGATTGTCGAAATTGCCGATCGCTGCGGCCTCGATGTGATACAACTGCACGGAGACGAAGGCCCGCAGGAATGCTCCTATGCTCCGCGCCGGGTCGTCAAGGCGCTGCGTGTTCGTGGAGAGGAGAGCCTCGCAGGAATTGAGGAATTTGATGTCTCTGCCTTTCTGCTCGATGCCTGGGTGGCTGAGAGCTACGGAGGCACCGGACACTCCTGCGACTGGCAGCTCGCTGCAAGGGTGGCGGAGCAGCACCGGATCGTCCTGGCCGGGGGGCTGAATCCGGACAACGTGTCGGAGGCGGTCCGCCTGGTCAAACCCTATGCCGTTGACGTTTCGAGCGGGGTCGAATCATCTCCCGGCAGGAAAGACCCCGATCTGGTGGCGGCGTTTATCCGTAATGCCAGGAACACGGCCGGCTGATACGAATTTTATTCCCCGGGGAAGACCGGTTGCGGACATTACGGTTTGCGATAGGCCTGCGGGGAAATTGAAAGGAAACCATGAAATTTACCGAGTTGAACCTGCCTGATGTGGTCTTGAAGGGGGTCGAGCAGGTCGGCTTTACCGAACTGACCCCGGTTCAGGAGGAGTCGATCCCTCTGGCACTGGGAGGACAGGATGTGGCCGCCCAGGCGCAGACCGGCACCGGCAAGACCGCTGCCTTCCTGATTTCCCTCTTTACCCGTCTGCTGAAAAACGGCCCCAGAAAAGGCAGCAACCCCAGGGCCTTGATTCTCGCTCCGACGCGAGAACTGGTCGTTCAGATTTATGAGGATGCCAAGGGGCTCGGTGCCTTCTGTGATTTCAGCGTTCAGCCCATTTTCGGCGGTGTCGATTATGAAAAACAGCGCCAGGCATTGCATAAGGGCGTCGATATTATCGTGGCGACCCCCGGCAGGCTGATCGACTATGCCAAGCAACGGGTCTTTTCTTTCCAGGACATCGAGGCGTTGGTGATCGACGAAGCCGACCGCATGTTCGACATGGGCTTCATCAAGGACCTGCGCTACATTCTGCGCAAACTTCCCCCCTTTGACAAGCGTCAGACCATGCTCTTTTCGGCGACGCTGTCGCCGAGGGTCACCGAACTCGCATATGAATTCATGGACCTGGCTCAAAAAGTCCAGATCCAGCCCACCCAGGTGACCGCAGAGAGGGTTGAACAGATTCTTTACCACGCCTCCCGCAGAGAGAAGTTTCCTCTGCTGCTCGGATTGCTGAAAAAAGAAGAGGGGACCGAGCGCGTTCTGGTCTTTGTCAATACCAAAAGGGAGGCCGAGTATCTCACCGATCGCCTCAAGGCCAATGAGCTGAAAGCTGCGGTGATTTCCGGTGATATCCCCCAGAACAAGCGGATGAGGATTCTCAAGGATTTCAAGGAAGGACGGCTGCACTACCTGGTTGCAACCGATGTCGCATCCCGCGGCATCCATATCGACGGGGTGACCCACGTGATCAACTACGACCTGCCCCAGGATGCCGAGGATTACGTCCACCGCATCGGCCGCACCGCCCGTGCCGGGGCGCTCGGCAAGGCGATCAGCTTTGCCGATGAGGACCTGGTTTTTCACCTGCCCGACATCGAGGAATATATCGGCCGCAAGATCCCCAGCGCCTTTCCCGAGGATGATGATTTCTTCTGGGATTACAAGCGCAGCGCCCCGCGCAAAAAGCCGCCGGCCAAGACCGGAAGGCATGCAACGCCCGATCAGAAAAAGCCACGCAGGCGGCGTCCGACTCATCCCAAAAAGGGGGGCGGGACTCCCAAGCCATCCAAGTAGCCGGGTAACCGGCCGGCAAGGCTTATTCTTCCTGCCACCGGTGCACTCTGCTGGAGATCTCGATGATAAAGAAGTTAGCCGTTATTCTCGTTTTGCTGGGGGTCGGTTTCGTCATCATGATGCTGACCACCCGCAATACCACCTTTTCTGTCAGCCACGACCAGACCATCGCCAGGCCCTCTTCCGAGGTCTGGAGTGTGTTGATCGATGTCGACCGCTGGCCCCAGTGGTGGCCGGGGGTCAAGACCGCCAGGCTGCCGGTTTGGCGGGGTGGCGCAGAGCTTGAACTGGTTTTCAAGGGGAACCCCGGTGCCGACCCGGCCCGGGTGGAGCGCGTCATTGCCGGGGAGAATCTCGGCTGGTCGCGAAAAGGGGTTCTCGGCAGCATGACCGGCACCGAGGTCAAACTTGAGGCGGTCTCCGGTGGCTGCCGTGTTACCATTGTCGATACCATTTATGGGCCGCAGGCTTTTCTCGCCCGTTTTACCGGTGAAGAAGCGTTCACCAAGTACCACAACCTTCTGCTGAATAATTTGAAAACTCTGGTCGAACAAGGAACCCTTCCCGGTGCCGCCGATCCCTCCTGACAGGCAGGACATGTCTCTTCCGGGGCTTGTAGGCTGCCGCAAGTGCCCGCGGCTGGTCGAGTACCTGGGGAGTCTGCCCCCCCGCAAGGGGCTCGAGCGGGCCGACTACTGGAACCGGCCGGTTGCAGGGTTCGGCGATACCGGCGCGCGGGTATTCCTGCTCGGTCTGGCTCCGGGAGCCCATGGGGCCAACCGCACCGGTCGCCCCTTCACCGGCGACGGTGCCGGCGATTTCATGTACCCGTTGCTGCATGAGGCCGGCTTTGCCAGCCAGGCCGAGGCCTTTGAGATGGGTGATGGCCTTGTGCTCAGGGACCTGTATATCAGCAACGCCGTCAAATGTGTGCCCCCCGAAAACAAACCGGTGGCCGAAGAGTTCAACCGTTGCCGCCCGTATATCGCCGAGGAGCTGAAACGGTTGTCCGATCTGCGGGTCGTTGTCGCCCTGGGGCAGGGGGCCTTTACCAGCTATCTGCGACTGCTCAAGTCCCAGGGGGTGATCACCCGGCTCTCCGATTTCCCTTTCGGTCACGGCGCCGTTTACCGGATGGGGGACGGTCCCTGGCTGGTGGCCAGCTATCATACCAGCCGGTACAATATTCAGACAAAGCGGATGACGGTCAAGATGTTCCGTGACCTGCTCGGCCGGGTCGCCGCCCTGGCGGCCGGAGAAAACGGTTGAAATGGTCGACTTGTTCGATTAAGGTAGCAAAATTACCTTTGAAGCAAAGGCAATACAGGTTGTTGCAGGGACATCGGACAGATTTTCAGCTCGGTGTGCCCCTGGCGGTTCGTAAGGCCCGGTCTCTTGCACTGTTCGCCTGTCGGGGAGGATGATGAAAGTCAGAGTGCTCGGATGCTACGGCTCTCAGCTGCCCGGGTTCCGTACCTGTAGCGTGCTTGTTAATGGTCGTTTGCTCATCGATGCCGGGGCTGTGGCTCAGACGCTGTCTTTTCAGGAGCAGTTAGCCATCGATGACGTGCTTCTGACCCATGCCCACCTCGACCATGTGGTCGATCTGGCGTTTATGATCGATAACGTTTTTTTTCATCGGGATAAGCCTCTTCGCATTTTTGCTCCCCGGCCGGTGCTGAATACGGTTCAGGAGCATCTGTTCAACGACGAGGTCTGGCCCGACTTTACCCGGTTTTCATCCAAGAATGGCCGGGCTGTGAAACTGCAGGCGCTTGAATCAGGGGAAGCCTGCAGGGTTGGCGAAATTGAAGTACGCTGGGCACAGACCAATCATCCGGTCTTTACCGCCGGGTATTGTCTGACCGAAGGCTGCACGAGCCTTCTGCATTCCGGCGACACCGGCGCAACCGATGCTCTCTGGTCTCTGGGCCGTTGTTGCCCGGGGTTGAAATCGGCCTTTGTCGAGACCTCTTTCCCCAATCGCCTGGGTGAATTGGCTGAAAAGAGCGGCCATTTGACCCCGGCACAGCTGGCCAAGGAGCTGGATAAACTCGATCGGCCCGATGTCGCCGTCAAGGTGCTCCACATGAAGCCTCAGTTCCTCGACGAGATTCTGTCGGAACTGAACGATCTGGGTGACGGTCGCCTCCAGGTTTTGCGGGGAGGGGAGGAGTTCGTTCTCTAGGAGGCTGTGGCGCTTGCCGGGCCGAAACGAAAAATTGGATGTTCGTGACCAGATTTTCGAGAATTTGAGAGCGAATGGCAGGGCTATTTGTCGAGAATTGTCGGGGATATGGACCGGTCAGCCGATTTTGCAGTTGGTTTATGGTAAGTTCGACAGCTTCCTACGAAACCGTAACTATTGAAGAATGAGTAAGTCGAGGTAGAAAAATGGCCTGGTTCAAAAGATCGAAAGCCCCCATTACTGCGGTGGCCGAACAGAAAAAGGTGCAGGTGCCTGAAGGGGTCTGGACCAAGTGCAAGAACTGCAACGAAATTATTTATACCAAGGAAGTTGAGCGCAATCTCAACGTTTGCCCCAAGTGTGACTACCATTTCCGCATTTCGGCCCGTGAGCGTATCAGCCTGGTTATCGACCAGGGGTCGTTTGTCGAAATGGACGCCAATATGGAATCGGTCGATTTCCTCGATTTCAAGGATTCCAAGCGCTACAAAGACCGGATCAAGGCAGCTGTCAAAAAAAACGGCGGCGGCGATGCGGTTGTCTGTGGACAGGGGACCATCGAAGGGATGCCGGTCGCCATCGGGGTCTTCGACTTCGGCTTTCTCGGCGGAAGTATGGGCTCGGTTGTCGGCGAGAAACTGACCCGGGCCATCGAAGCCGGGCTGGAGAACGGTGCGCCGGTGATCATCTTTTCTTCCTCGGGGGGCGCCCGGATGCAGGAAAGCATCCTGTCGCTGATGCAGATGGCCAAAACCAGTGCCGCCCTGGCCAAGCTCAAGTCGGCCGGACTCCCTTTCATCTCCGTTCTCACCGACCCCACCACCGGCGGGGTGACCGCCAGCTTCGCCATGCTCGGCGACATCAACATGGCCGAGCCCAAGGCCCTTATCGGCTTTGCCGGACCGAGGGTCATCGAGCAGACGATCCGCCAGACCCTGCCTGAAGGGTTCCAGCGCTCCGAGTATCTGCTCGAGCACGGCATGATCGACATGATTGTCCGGCGCCAGGAAATGAAGCAGCGCCTCAGCCAGATTCTGCGCGTTTTCACCAATTTCAAGAGAGTCTCGAATTCCTGTACGGTTTGCAGAAATTCGGCATCAAGTTGGGCCTGGATAATATCCGGGCCCTGCTTGACCGGCTCGGCCGTCCCGATCGGAAGTATGGCATCATCCATGTCGGCGGAACCAACGGCAAGGGGTCTGTTGCAGCCTGTCTGGCCAAGATTCTGCAACACGCAGGGTATCGCACAGGGCTCTATACCTCTCCCCATCTCCACTCCTTTACCGAGCGCATCCGCATCGACGGGGCCGCCATCAGCGAATCGGAGGTGGCCCGTCTCACCGCCGACATTCACGCACTCTCAGGCGACATTCCGGCGACCTTTTTCGAGTTTACCACGGCCTTGGCGCTCCGATATTTTGAGCAGCAACAGGTCGACTTCGTGATCCTCGAAGTCGGAATGGGGGGGCGTCTCGACGCCACCAATGCGGTGAGTCCCAGGGTGTCGGTCATCAGCACGATCTGCCTCGATCATTCCGCTCACCTCGGCGCAACCCTGCACCAGGTGGCGGGTGAGAAGGCGGGGATCATCAAGCCGGGGGTGCCGGTGGTCATCGGCCGGCAGCCGGCAGAAGCCCTGCCGCCTCTGTTGGACGCTGCGCAGGCCCGGCAGGCGCCCCTCACTCTTTTCGGGCGAGACTTTTCCCCGCAGGCGATTTGCGGAGGTTTTTCTTTTGAGGGGCTTGAAGATGCGTTCGATGAGCTGCGTCCCGCCCTCGTCGGCCGTCACCAGCACGACAACCTCTCGCTCGCCCTGGCCGCAGCCCTGGTCCTTAAAGGGCAGGGGGTGGCCCTTTGTCGCGAGGCTTTGCGCAGCGGGGTCGAGGAGGTGCTCTGGCCGGGGCGCCTCGAGTGGTGGCAGGGGGGCGCTGAGATCCTGCTGGACGGCGCCCACAACCAGGGGGGCGCCGAAGCTCTTGGGGTCTACCTTCATTCCCTCGATGTGACCGGAATCCGGTGGGTGGTCGGAATCAAGGGGGATAAGGAGACCGAGGCTATTTTGGGCCCCGTGATGCCGCTGGTAAGCTCCCTGTACTGTTGCCCTTTGCCGGTCGAGGAGTCGATCGGTCCGGAAGCCCTGGTTCGGGAAGCCGAGGCGGGCGGGACCCCGGCTGCCGGGTATGCCGACGTGGGCGAGGCTCTGGCCGCGGCACTTGGTGACCGGCAACCTGGCGAAATCGTACTGGTAGCAGGCTCCCTCTTTCTGGTCGCCGCTGCCCGGGAGTATCTGATAGAAATAAGCGATTAAACCCAAACCCGGGAGACCTTGCCGGCAAATAGCGCAAGTCATTGACCTGCCTAAGGGATCAAAAAATCACCGATTAACCTATGGGTGAACCTCAGAGTTTTTGAAACCCTTATTCAGGCCAAGCACTTACACTCTTTATCCGCCCCGGTCTCGCGGATTTGGGTTAAACCTTTTATTCCGCCGCGAGGCTCTCCCTGGCACGCGAGGGTGTGGATTGATATGAAATTGAGACGATTGACCTTTCTGCTCTTTCTTCTGCTGGTGTCTCCAGCCCAGGCGGCCTTGACCTTCGGCGTGGTCCCGGCGCCGGGGTCGATGATACAGACTGCAGCGCAGGCCTCGGCTTTTGGCGAAGCCCTTGGGCAGCAACTCGGTGAGGCCGTGACTGTGCGGACCTTTGCGCAGCAGGACGTCCTTGCGGAATGGATGACCCGCTTCCGGGTGGTCGACCTGGCGCTGGTAAGCGCCGAGTTTATCGCTTCTCACCCCGACGGAGCGTTTTTCACTTTTGCCGGGGAAC
Source organism: uncultured Desulfuromonadales bacterium (assembly GCA_945787285.1). GTDB lineage: Bacteria > Desulfobacterota > Desulfuromonadia > Desulfuromonadales > Trichloromonadaceae > CALZIC01. The sequence goes on along the minus strand of CALZIC010000054.1, from coordinate 16,055 downwards.
CGGGGCATGAACAGTTCGTGGCCAGGCAGGGGGTTTCGCTGGAGGACAGAGAACGCTACCGGCAGGGGCTCGAGGCCCTGACAGGGGAGACTCTCCCCGCTGCGTCAGGCCCTGTTTCGCCTTTGGCGGCTGGGGCCACCGAGGCCGGCGCTGGCGCTCCCCCCGAGGGACAGGCGCAGACCCCGGAGACAGAGGCCTCTCAAGGGGGGGACGTGCGTGAAGGGTTCGAAGGCCCCTCTCCTGTCAACCTCGAGGCCGATCAGATGAGCTACGATAAGGCGGATTCGGTCTACCGGGCCGAAGGGCAGGTGCGGCTGCAGAAGGGACCGTTGACCCTCCATGCCGACCAGTTGGTCTGGGACGAGGCGACTTCCGACGCTTCGGCCAAGGGGAATGTGCGGCTTTACGAACCGGCGGGAAATGCCCGGGCCTCCGAGCTCGAATACAACCTTGAGACCAAACTCGGGCGCATGAGCGATGGCCGGGTCTTTTTCAAGGACCGCAATTTTCATCTTGCCGGCCAGGAGGTGGAAAAGCTCGGCGAGGAGGAATACCGCGTCAAGGACGGGATCTTTACCACCTGCGACGCCGAGGTGCCGGCCTGGAAGTTCGGCGCCAGCCAGCTCGATGTTTCCCTCGGCGGATATGCCCGGGCCAAACACGCCCTGTTCTACCTCTACGATGTTCCGGTCTTGTACTTCCCCTACATGATGTTCCCGGTGAAAAAGGATCGCGAGTCGGGCTTCTTGATGCCCGGTTTCGGCGTTTCCAAGAAACGCGGCCTGGAACTCTCCCTGGCTTACTACCAGGTGATCGACCGCAACCAGGATGCGACCCTGTTCGTCGACTACCTCTCCGATTTCGGCATTGGCAAGGGGCTTGAGTATCGCTATATTTTCGATCGCGACAACGAGGGACAGGTCAGGCTCTACCACATCAGCGGGTTGCACCTTGAGAAGGACGACCCCGCTTCGGCCGATATCGACAAGAGCGACCGTTTCGCCCTGGAGTGGCAGCATGCCGGTTCTCTGCCACATGACTGGTTCCTCGGCGCGGATGTGCAATATGTCAGCGAAAGGGATTATTTCGAGGAGTTCGGCAAGGTCGCCGGGGAATACAACAAGGACGAGACCTCCTCGGTTATCTACCTGAACCGCAGCAACGGCCGCCTCACCTTTACCGGGCAGCTCAAATACATTCAGGACCTGGAAAAGGACGACGACACGACCCTGCAGAGACTGCCTGAATTGAAGCTCAATCTGCTCGAACAGCCGATCGGCGACTCGCCCTTCTACTTCGGACTCCAATCGCAATACACCTACTTCTGGCGTGAGGAGGGGCTCAAGGGGCAGCGACTGACGGTGCGTCCGAGTCTTTCGGCGGTTTTCAACCCCGGGGATTACCTTGAAATCGTTCCGGAGGTCGGCTACCGAGAGCGACTCTACGCCACCTCCCACGAAGGGCCCGGCTACGAGCGGGAAGGGCTCTACGATTTCACCACCACCGTCTCCACCAACCTGGCACGGGTCTTCGATGTCGAGGGGGAGTCCCTCAAGAAGATCCGCCATTCGATCGAGCCGGAAGTAGTTTATGCCTACATTCCCGATGATGAGCAGGGCCATCTTCCGGAGTTCGACAGTCTCGACCGGATCGATGCCGAAAATACCGTCACCTATGCCCTGACCAATCGTTTTACCGCCAGGCTCGAACCGGATGCCGGCAACCCCGAATATCTCGAATTTCTATACCTGCGTCTCTCCGAAACCTATGATATCGGCCTCTCGAGGCACGATCGGGAAAAGGAGTCGGGTGTCGATGCTTATTCCGACACCAGGGGCGAGCTGATTCTGAGGCCCAGCAAGTTTTCGTATATCGATCTTGACACCAGGTATAACCGCCGGGATCGTCTGCTGAATGAATTCGATGCCCGCGCCGGATTAAGGGACGGCGGCGCCGACGGTAACTCGCTGAGTGTTGAGTACAGCTATGAAAGAGACGAAACGGAATACCTTGCTGGCACGGTATCGACCAGTTTGCTCGACCCTTTCTTTATGAGTTACCAGCACCGCTATGATTTTAAAGACCAGGTGCACCTCGAGAAGGTGTTCAATGTTGAGTACCGTGCCCAGTGCTGGAGCATTTTCCTGAGTCTTCGCGATCGTCTCGAGGACCAGGAGTACTTCGTGACCTTCTCTCTGTCCGGCCTCGGCAGGGTGGCCGGTCTTGGCGGGAGTCTCGGCGGCGGGGACGACTGATCTTTTCAGCCTGTTCGGCACAAAAAAAACCGGCTTTGGCCGGTTTTTTTTGTTGCTATGGGGTCGCTGTTGCGCGGTTATTTGCTGTCAAGACGTGTGGCATAGATCAGCAGTTTCTGGTCGGTATAGCTTTCGACTTCCCCGGCGAAGGTTTCGATCTGGAAATGATCATGCACCTTGACCGGCGCATCGACGAAAAATTGGGTCAGCTCCCGGACCCCCTCTTCCTGCATTCCGGCCCGTTTGGCCCACACGGGAAAGTCGTGGGTTTTGGCGAAAACCCGGGTCGCCTCGATGTTGAATCCCGCCTCTTCGATCATCTTGCGCCATTGCGGTTCGGAGAATGCCTGGATGTGGGTCGGGTCCCGCATCTGCTCCATGGTCTGGTAGAAGTGGGCAATCTCCGGATCCTCCGGGAGGAGGGTGTCGATGATCAGCAGGCGCCCCCCCTGGCGTTTCAGCACCCGGTGGAATTCCCGGATGGCCCGGGGAACATCGGGGAAGTGGTGGGGAGCGATGCGGCAGGTGACTATGGTGAAGGCCCCGGAAGGGAAGGGCAGGTCCTCGGCATCGGCCTCCCGGAAGGTGACGTTGTCGACCTTGCCCTTTTCACTGATGAACTCCTGGGCCTTCTTCAGCATCTGCATGGTCAGGTCCGAGGCCACCACGCTGCGCACCATGGGGGCGAAAAAAAGGGCGGTGTGGCCCCCGCCGCAGGCGACATCCAGCATCGAGTCTTCAGGTGTCGGGTTGAGCAGGCGGGCGGCCTCGGCAAGATCTTCGCCTCCGGCAAAGCCCTTGTCTCTCACGTACCCTTCCGCAGTTCGGCCAAACTGCTCTCGCACCTTGTTCTTGAAATCGCTGGGCATGGTCGGCTCCTAAGCTCTGTGGTTCGTCGCTAATTATAGCAGCCGCCCGGAAAAAAACTTGCTCAGGCGGCATCCTCTCTGCTAAAGATCTCAGGTATACGTGTAAAATTTTCGGGAGAATAGCATGAAAAAGGTCGCTTTGGGAAGTACCGGAATCGTTGTCAGTCCCTTAATTTTCGGAACCTTACCCTTGGGTCCGCTGCAGGCCGGGTTGTCTGCGCAGGAGGGCGGCCGGCTGATCCGCCATGCCCTGGAATCGGGAGTCCAGCTGATCGATACGGCGGAACTCTACGGCACCTACCCCCATATCCGTCACGCGCTCGAGGGCTACCGGGGCGATGCGCTGATTGCCACCAAAACCCATGCGGCCGACGGGGCCACCGCCCGGGCCCATGTGGAGCGGGCGCTGCGCGAGCTGGGGCGGGAGTGCCTCGACATCGTCCATATCCACGGAGCCCGACTGCAAAACCCTTTTGTCGATCGCTCCGAGGTGCTGGAAACGCTGCTGGAGATGAAAACGGAGGGGAAAATCGCCCATGTCGGCCTTTCCACCCACTATATCTCCGCCGTGCGCATGGCTGGCGACCATCCCGATATCGAAGTGATCCACCCGCTGATCAACCGCAACGGCATGGGGATCCTCGACGGCACCGCCGGACAGATGGCCGAAGCGATCGACGCAGCCGCCTGCGCAGGCAAGGGGATCTACGCCATGAAGGCTTTGGCCGGCGGCAACCTGATCGAAAGCGCCCGGGAATCCTTTGCCTATGTGCTCAGCCTGGCCGGGGTTCACGGGTTGGCTGTCGGCATGCTCTCCGAGCAGGAGATCGATGCCAATATCGGCCTCTTCTCCGAGGGGGGCGCTCCGGATACTGACTGGGCAGCTCTCGAAAGCCGCCGCAGGCGCCTCAAGATCATGGACCAGTTCTGCAAGGGCTGCGGCGCCTGCGTGCCGGCCTGTACCAACCATGCCCTGCATATCGTTGACGGCAAAGTGGCCCTCGATGAAGCTGAATGCATCCTGTGCGGCTATTGCGCCGCGGCCTGTCCCGATTTCATCATCCGGGTGGTCTGACGCTGAATCAGTGATGATGAGTGATGTACCCCACGGGGTTATTCGAAGGCATTCCAGGAGAAAGTGGAATGCCTTTTGCTTATCTTACCGGGGGCGGCAGAGAAGCACCTTTCACCCATTGCCGCGCACAGTCTTGGAGCCGGTTCGATGGGCGAAGAGGCGCGCTGTCGAGTCAGAAAACTGTCTGCCGCCGGTCTGTGGCGACAGAATATTAACCCGAAACGGATGGATGTTGAATGGAAAACTTGAGCGCAACCTTGCTTGAGCTGGGGGCCGACCTCTGGCATGAATTCGTCTATATCCTCCCCTACCTCGCGGTGGGGGTGTTGATGGAAGCGATTATCCGCACCTTCAAGTGGCATGTGAAAATCCGCAAGGCTTTAACCAGCTTCGGCATCTATTCCATTCTCATGGCCACGATCCTCGGTGTGGCCAGCCCGCTCTGCGCCTGTGCGACCCTGCCACTGGTCATCTCCCTGCTCCTCGCCGGACTCCCGCTGGCCCCGGCCATGGCGCTGCTGGTCACCTCCCCCCTGATGAGTCCGGCTTCCTACTCGATGCTCTCCGGCATGCTCGGATCGGGCTGGGCCAACCTGGTGCTGTTCTGCGCGGTGGCTCTCGGTCTGTTTGCCGGCTACGCTACCCTGTTTCTGCGCCGATACGGGTTCAGCGAGGACCGGCTGTTCAAGCAGGAGCTTCCCAAGGGGGATTTTCACGATCCCGATTACCCGGTCGACGAACTGCGCTGCGATTGCGGCCAGCAGCTCTCTCACCGGGTCAACCGCTGCACCCACAACAAATTCCTGGTCTTTGGCGCCCGCTTCTGGGAAGGCTCGGTGAAGATCGGCAAGTTCGCCTTGATCGGACTGGTCATCGAGGTGGTCGCCTCGTCCCTGATCCCCACCGGCTGGGTCGCCAACCTGTTGTCCCAGGAAGGGGTTCTGTCGATTCTGGGCATCACCTTTGCCACCATTCCTCTGCACATGCCGCAGGTCACCGCCGCTTCGATGCTGTTCGGTTTTTTCCTTCCCGACCCCGGCCAGGCCATTCCGCTGGCCAAGGGGCCCGGCATCGCCATGCTGGTCGGCGGTCCGGTCACCGCACTGCCGGTCATGGGGGTCTTCTTCACCATGTTCCGCAAGAGGGTCTTGTTCCTCTACCTCTCCCTGTGCGTCTCCGGAACCCTCTTTCTCGCTTTCGTCTGGCAGGTCATTCCGCTGACCCTCTAGGAGGCCGGCAGCCTCCAAGTTCTTTTCCGCAGCGGGATTGTCCACACTTCAGAAGCCTCCATCCCCGTTCGGGCCTGGGGGCTTTTGCCTTGGGCGTATTGTGGTAGAATTGGCGTGAAGGGAGCGTGGCGGACCTTTCTCTCGGAGGGAGAGAGGAGTACAGTATGGACGTCTATACCTACGAAAAAATCTGCAAGGATATCGAAGCCGGAAAGAAGCACATGGTGCTGAATACCGAACATAACGAGACCGGGGTGGTGCACATGTGCAGTCACGGGTACTTCAACGTGATGGTCGGAGATGGCGAGGAAGTCTGGCCGATTGCGGAATGCAAGGAAGTCGATGTCGAACAAACCAAGCGCACCGGCCGGCTGAACACACTGGATATCGCCTAGCCGCCGCAGTTGCCGGCGGCTCTGGGGGACGGGAGGCTCTCGGCGCCCTGCCCCTCAAAGGGGGACTGTTGTGGCGGCCGTCCACGCTCCCGAGATTAAACGAACAAGGGGGCTGCCCGTCACCGGGCGGCACCTATGGGAAAAGCAAAGGCCTCCCGGGTGGGGAGGCCTTTGCCGTTGGAAGATAGGGGACGGGGCAAGCCCTGCGGCCGCTTATTCGGCCGTCTCTTGCGCCCCATCGCCGAGCAGGGCGACCTGTTCTTCGAGCCAGGCGATCAGCTCAGCGGATCCCTGCATAAAAGAAGGGGGCGCCTCCGGCAGGCCGTCGAGATTCGAGGCGAGGCGACGGGCCGCGCCGAGGCAGGCCTTAAGGCGCAGCAGGGGGTCCTCCAGAGAGCCGTCCCGGGCCTGGGCCACTTCCTTGAAGCGCTTGGCGATGGTCGGATGGCTGCGGTTCTCTTCGACCACCGCCTTGCGCAGGTCGGCGTATTCTTCGTCGGAAAAGTTTTTTTCCTCCCGCGCCTGGCGCAGCAGTTCCACCGACCGGAAGTCCGGAAGGGGGGTCAGTTCCTTCTGGCGCGCCATCAGCTCCGGTTCCTCTTTTTCCATATAGCGATAGGCCAGGGTCAGTTTCTGGGCGGTCGGTTTCTTGATCCGAACCTCACGGGTGCAGTATTCCTAGCGCCCGGAGCGCTTGACCTCGAGGAGTTTCTCCCCCAGGGCGACCCACGACGACTTGAATGATTTGGCGGTGGCGAGAACCTGGTAGCGGTCCGAAGTGGGGTCGAGGTCATCCATGATCTGTTCGATGACCGCCTCTCCCTTCGATTTGGGGCGTTCGTCCATTGATATCGTTCCTCTCTCTGAAATTCGGGCGCATGAAGTCTATCACATGGTCTGATGCCCTGCCAGAAATTTGCCGTTGGCGGATGGGGGGGCTTGGGGTACAATCCGCCCCTTGAACAATCGCGATTATTTACTCACCGATCGGCTCCTGTGCTGATCTGGGTTTACCGAAAGGATGTGCCGATGAAATACCGGCAGCTTGTTGTCGGGCCGGAGACGGCCCGCATGTTTGACCTTGGACACCCCTGGGTCATTGCCGACCGTTATACCCGCAAGTGGAGCGGCGTGAATCCGGGGGATATCGTCACGCTCGTCGATGAAACAGGCCAGCTCAAGGGAACCGCCCTGGTCGATCCCCGCGATCGGGTGGTGGCGCGGGTTCTGGAGTTCGCGCCGCTGAAGTTCGGCGTCGCGTGGATGACCGGCAAGATCGAGGCCGCCTGGCGTCTGCGCAAAGCCTGCATCGACCAGGGGGAGACCGATGCCTTTCGCCTGGTCAATGGCGAGGGGGATGGTTTGCCCGGGGTGACCGTCGACTGCTATGGCGGCTACCTGATGGTGCAGCTTTACGCCCCCTCCTGGAAGCCGCATCTGCCGCTGCTGGTTCAGGCTCTGCAGAAGGTCTGCGGCCCGTCAGGCATCTATGAAAAGCACCGCCCGCAGAAGACCCGGGAGCTCGAGGCCGCCAGTGACACCAAGAAATACAGCCGCCTGCTGGCAGGGCAGGGGCATTCCGGTCGATTGCAGGTGCGCGAGAACGGGCTCACCTTTCTGGTCGATCTGGAAGAGGGGCTCAATACCGGGTTGTTTCTCGACCAGCGGGTCAACCGGCAGGACCTGATGGGGCGTCTTGCGGGAAAGCGCTTTCTGAACCTTTTTGCCTATACCGGGGCTTTTTCGGTGGCGGCCGCCTCGGCCGGAGCCTCGAAGGTCACCAGCGTCGACACGTCCCGTTATTATCTCGACTGGGCCGCTGAGAACTTCGCTGTGAACCGGCTTAACCCCAAGCGCCACCAGTTTGTGGTCGAAGACTGTTACGTCGCCCTGCGCAAGATGCAGGGCGACGCAGAGGTGTTCGACGTCATCCTGATGGACCCGCCGTCGTTTTCCACCACCAAAAAGAGCCGGCATACCACCCGCGGCGGCACCGCCGACCTGGTCGCCGCCGCCCTTCCGCTCCTTGCGCCGGGGGGAATGCTGATCTGTTCAACCAATCACCAGAAGGTCGATCTGGCCGATTACCTTAAGGAACTGCGCAGGGGGGCGCTGCAGGCTGGGGCTTCCCTGCAGGTCATCCGCGTTGCCGGGCAGGCGGACGACTTCCCCTACACCCTTTCCTTTGCCGAAGGGCGCTACTTAAAATATGTAATGATGGTCAAGGGGTAGGGGGAGCGACGCACGGCTTGAACACCTCGTGGTAGAGGAAGGTGCTGCCGGTCAGTCGCTTTTTTTGCAGCACCGGGTGGCCCTGCGGCAGGATGACGAAAGGGCGGGACTGTTCCCCGCCGATCGATCCGTGTCCGCCGACCTGGTCATCGAAGCAGACGATCTGCTCGCCGTCGTAGGCGCCGAACAGGATCAGGTCGCCGCAGGTCTCTTCCATGGCCAGCCGGCAGAGTTGCGGCCAGAGTTCGCCAGGGTCGCCGTAAGGGCGAAGAAAGGCGAGTTTCTCGGCAGGGGGAGGCTCACCCTCCGTCCCCCTGATCTGCCCGCGGCTGTGAAAGCAGCAGACGTCGTCCCCCCGTCCGCGGGCCAGCACCAGCCCGATCCCGGTGTGACTGCTGAGAAAGAGGAGCAGCAGCGGCAAGGCCGCCTCGATTTGCTCCACCCGAAGGCGGCGGGGCGACCCGGTGATGTAGAGGTGGGCCAGAGAACTTGAGTAGGTAATGACCACGCCCCCCTCCGGGTCGATTTTAATCGTCTCCGGCACCAGCTGGCTGATTCTTTTCTGTATCCCGTCCTTGAGCTTGCGATAGATGCGGTAGCGCCAGCGATGGGGGCGGGCGTCCATCTCGTCGCGGATAAACGCCAGGTGGGCGCGGGTAAAGTCGAGGGGGCCGGCCGAAACCGCCGTTCTCTGGTTGCTTTTGAGAAAGGCGCTGATGGCGTCGCCCAGGGTTTCGCGGTACTTGTTGTGAAAGGGGTATCCCGGGGTCTGGCCGTGGTCCGAAAGGATCACCAGCTGGTAGTCGGCCCCCGGGGCGTGACGCAGCATGCGCATGATTTCGCCGATACGCTTGTCGGTGTAGCGAAGGTTCTTCAGGGCGGCCCTCGACTCCGGCCCGAAATGGTGAGCCAGTTCGTCGTAGCCGCTGTAGGTGGTATAGATGCGCGGCACCCCCGCGTAGACATCGGCGATCACCCCGAAGGTCTGCAGTTCGCGCAGGATCACGTTGCAGAAGATGCGGATGAAAGGGAACAGCCCTTCGCTGACGCGCCACTGGCGGGTCTTGCGATAGTGCCAGCGGTCGTAGATGTCGGTAAAATACTCGAGGATGGTCGCCCCGGCCATGCGACAGATGCGCAAGGGGTGGAGGACGGTCAGCAGTACGAAGCGCAGTCCGCCGAAGCGGCCGAAGAGGGTCTGCGGGTGGGGGGAGGACACAGTGAAGATGCTGCGCGAGGCGCCGCCGTCGAGAATGTTCGAATAAGAAGAGCCCCCCTCCAGAAGCCCCCTGCGCCCGGCAAAGAGTTTTTCACGGAAACGCTGAACGTGGTCGGGGTCGTTGCAGCTGACCAATCTCCCGGTTTCTTTTTCAAACCAGCGAAAGGCCGGAATCCCTGCCGGGTCGCCGTAAAAAATGGCCGCCTGGGCGGCCGGCGTGGTGCTGGGGAGGCCGGTGTGGTATTCCCGCAGGCTGAAGCCGCTCTTGAGGTGACGTTCGATGTTGGGGAGGTAGCCCTTGGCCAGGGCGGTTTGCATGTGGGGGCAGGAGAGGCCGTCGATCTGAATGCCGACAAAGCCGTGTCCGGGCCCGATGGATCGCCGCACCAGGCGCTCCTTGCGGAACGGGTAGAATTTGAAAAAATAGTACACCCGAAACAGGCGATCGATCATCGGCGAGTGTTTCACCAGGCCTCCGTCAGTTCAATTTGCTAATTATAACAGTGTATTAAAATAATCCTACCCTCAAGTTGGCTAAACCAAAAGTAAAAAAAGCCGGGAGCTTCTGCTCCCGGCTTTTTTCGGTGCGTGACCGTTCTCAGCTTATTCGCCGACGACAGTCGCCTTTTCGATAACGACCGGTTCGGCCGGCACATCCTGGTGGAAGCCCTTGTTGCCGGTAGCTACCTGGCGGATGGCATCGACGGTATCCATCCCCTCGGTGACCTTGCCGAACACCGCGTAGCCGTAACCCGCGGGGGTTTTCGACTGGTGGTTCAAAAAGTCGTTGTCGACCGTGTTGATGAAAAACTGGGAGGTGGCGCTGTCGACCACCTGGGTGCGCGCCATGGCGAGCGTGCCGCGATCGTTGGAGAGACCGTTGTCGGCCTCGTTCTTGATCTGCGCCTTGTTCTTCTTTTCGCCCATGTCGGCGGTCATGCCGCCCCCCTGGATCATGAAGTCCTTGATGACCCGGTGGAAGATGGTCCCTTCATAGAAACCGTCGCGGACGTAACCGAGAAAGTTCTCAACGGTGATGGGGGCTTTTACGGCATCGAGTTCGATGGTGATGTTGCCCATGGATGTTTCCATCAGGACAACCGGATTGCTGGTGCTCATGAATTATGCTCCTTTGTTATCAGACACAGTTGCCGTGAAATTTATCAGGGAACCGGAGGATAGTCAATGTGCTTGATGGGCCTCAGGGAGAGACCGATCGCTCATAATCCGCCATAAAAAAACCCCGCCGGTCGCCCGGCGGGGTTGTGAACCATGGTTATCTTATCGACTACTCGCAGAGGTCGACTTTGATGTCCCAGTTCTTGATTTTCATGGTGCCGTTCTTGGCGAGGTTCTGCTGCATCTTGAAGCAGCGGTCGAAGAGCTGAGGCTCGTGACCGACGCCCTTGGCCAGGCACTCTTTCTTGGCCATGTCGAAGTATTCCTGGATGATCGGCTTGTACTCGGGATGCACGCACTTGTCGATGATGGTCTGGGCGCGATCCTTGGGAGCCAGACCGCGAAGGTCGGCCAGGCCCTGCTCGGTAACCAGAACGTCGAGGTCGTGCTCGGTGTGGTCGATGTGCGGAGCCTTCGGAACGACGCAGGTGATCCCGGTCGGGTCGGTCTTCGAAGGACGGGTCGACGGGGAATGCATGATCTTCAGGAAGCCGTTGCGCAGGAAGTCGCCGGAGCCGCCGAGGCCGTTGATCATGCGGGTACCGCCGACCAGGGTCGAGTTGGCGTGAGCGTACATGTCAAACTCAACGGGGGTGTTCATGGCGATACACCCGAGACGACGGATCGGCTCAGGGGCGTTGGAGATCGACAGGGGGCGCAGGGTGATCTTGTCTGCGTACTTGTCCCAGCTCTCGAAGAAGCGGGGGAAGCCCGGGCTTTCGGAGAGAGGTCGAGCATGGTGTCCTGGAGAACCTCGGTGTAGACGGTCAGGTTCTTGAAAGGACCTTTGGCCAGGCCGCCGACAACGGCGTTGGCGATGGAGCCGACACCGGACTGCAGCGGGAGCAGGTTCTCGGGGAGACGGCCCTGCTTAACTTCGTTGGAGAAGAAGTCCATGATGTTGGCGGCGATCGCCTCGGAAGTGGCGTCCATGTCGGTGAAGGCACGCCCTTTGTCGCGGTGCTTCGACTCGACAATGGCGATGATCTTGTCGGGGTCGCAGGGGACGTAAGGGGTGCCGATGCGGTCACCGGCCTTGGTCATCAGCAGAGGCTGTCGATTGGGGGGATTTTCGCACATGACGATGTCGTGCATCCCCTCGAAAGAAGGCTGTCCGGTGTTGACCTCGATGATGATCTTGTCGGCGACCTTCATCAGTTCGGGCACAACGCCGCAGGAAGTGGTCAACGCCAGTCCGCAGTCTTCGGTGATGGCGGAGACTTCGATGATGGCGAGGTCGATGCGGCCGTTTTCGGTGTAAAAGCCGTAGCCGAGGTCCTGAGCGAACAGGGAGAGGTGCTTGTCGCCCATGCGGATGCGACCTTCGTTGATCCCCTTGGCGATGTTCTTACCGGTCTGGTAAGGCCAGCGGCGGTCGATCATGTCCAGGGTCGCCCAGCGGTCTTCGGTTTCAGCGCCGACCGAAGCCCCGATGAACAGGTTGAACTTCAGCTTGCCCTGCAGGTTGTTCTTCTCGACATGGTCAGCCAGAGCGATGGGTACCGCTTTGGGGTAACCGGCCGGAGTAAAACCGGACCAACCGAGGTTCATGCCGGGCTTGAAGTACTCGATGCACTGCTCTGGGGTTTTGACCTTGCTGAGCAGGGCTTTGCGACGGACGCGATCTTCCAATGTGCCGAATTCAGACATCTGTTTCTCTCCTCTTCTGTGAGATTGAATAACGCACTCCCTTTTATGCGGATCCTTTGCCAGGCGTTGCCGGACCTGAGGAGTCGCATGTACGGGACTGCGAAGAAAATCCGATCAGAACTTTGTGATCAGGCGGGGGGTCGGGCGGGAACGCAACCTCCTGCAAGCTGCTTGAAAAGAGTGTGTGTCCTCTCATTTTCAAGGTGAAACGACATTAACCTTTTGTGGTAGATATTATAAAATGTCGTTATAGGTCAGAATGTATAATATCTTGTATACATTAAGTCAAGTAAAATTTATCAGTAATACTGAAACCGGGATGGGGGGCGGTTTGTCCTTTTTTTATCTGATTTTGGGGACTTAAGGTGATTTAAGAGGCCCTGGAGGGGACTGCCGGAGGGGGGAGAGAAGAGCCCTTGGGGTGCGCCTGAGGCGAGCGCGGTTCCAACGGCCTGGACAGGATTCTCTGCAAATATTTACTTGCGCTAAAAAAGCAGGGGGAGGGGGATTGAACTATCGGAGGCCCAGGCCCCGCGGGAGCGGGACCTGAGCGTGGGTATCTAAAAAGACTTTTCAACGAGTTTCTGCGCCTTGTCAATATACTCGCTGTCGGGGAAATCGTGATAGAGGACGTTGAAGGCCTCGGCGGCCCGGCGTTTTTCACTGATCGCCAGGTAGGCCTGGCCCAGGTTGAAGTAGGCCAGGTCCCGCTTGCTGTAGCTGGGGTGCTTCTCCAGAACATCCTGAAGACGGGTGATTGCCGCCTCGTACTTCTTGGTTCGCAAATAAAAGCTGCCTACCATGATTTCGGATTCGGCTAACTGGTCCAGGCAGGTGTGGATGCTCTCTTTCACTTCCGCATTCTGCGGGTGGTCGGGGAAGCGGGCGAGAAGGTCGTTGAAGGCGGTCAGGGCGTTGCGGGTCGATGTCTGGTCCCGGTCGGGGGACAGAAGCTGATGATAGTAGGACATGCCGAGCTTGTACAGGATGTCCGAGGTGCGGGTGTGGCTCGGATGCTGCCTGAGGAAGTCTTCGAACGCTGCGGCCGCCTCGATATACCTTTCCCCCTGATAGTAGGCATCGGCAATCTTCATTTCCGCCAGGGCGTTCATCTCTGGGGAGTAGTAGGAATCGCGGATTTTTTCCCAGTTGGTGATCGCCTCATTGTAGCGCCCCTTTTCAAAGGCCTCTTCCCCCTTCTGCAGGTAGATATCCGCGGTGTCGGGCTGCTTGACGGCGGCTGGGGCACAGGCAGTAGCCAGCAGCAGGAGGGCGATGAACGTGATCAGGTTTTTCATGGGCGGGTATCCTTGATGCGTAAAATGATAATAATATCCCGCGAAGTTAAGGGATACGTCTGTGTTTGTCAATGGCATTCATGCCTTGTCCCGGCTTCTGTCGGGGACCTGGCTCGGGGGTGGGGCGGGCCCTGTTGGAGACGTGTTGCTGATCCTCGCCTCTGCCGGGTCAGCCGCTCCCTTCGGGGAGGGCGTTGCGGATCTTCTGCAGGGCGTTTTTCTCGAGCTGCCTGACGCGCTCGCGGCTGATTTTGAAGTCGTCGGCCAGATCCTGAAGGGTTTTCGGGGTCTCGCAGAGGATACGCTCTTCGATGATCTTTTTTTCCCGGTCGTTCAAAACCCCCAGGGCGGTGCGCACTTTGGCTGAAAGGAGGTGCTCCTCTTCATGCTGAAGGAGCAGGCACTCCTGGTTCTCCCTCTCGTCCGGCAGGGTGTCGATCAGCGTTGCGTGCTCCCCCTCGCTGAGTTCGATGTGAAGCGATGAATCGCGCCCGGCAAGGCGCAGCGCCATCTCCTCAACCTCGGCGTTGCGCACATCGAGTTCGCGGGCGATCTCTTCGCTGTCTTCTCGACCTGTCACCCTTTTCAGAGCCGCCTGTGTCTGCTTGAGCTTGAAAAAGAGTTTTTTCTGGGCCTGGGTCGTGCCGACCTTGACCAGCGACCAGGTGCGGATGATGTAGTTGTGGATGTAGGCCCTGATCCACCACACCGCGTAGGATATGAGTCGTATGCCCCGGTCGGGATCGTACTTTTTGACGGCCATCATCAGGCCGATGTTCCCTTCCTGAATCAGGTCGAGCATTTTCATGCCGTAAGCCCGGTACTCGTAGGCGACTTTGACGACAAAGCGCAGATTGGCGCAGATCAGCCGATGGGCGTCCTGCAGATCACCGTCGCGGCGGTAACGCAGGGCCAGCTCCTGTTCTTCCTCGCGGGTGAGGAGCGCAAAGCGGTTCACTTGGGCCATGTAATGATCAAAACTGTCGCTTGCCACGGGCAGATTGAAAGTATTCATGATGGGTCTTTCCTGAAACCTATTTAAAATCAGTGGAGTAGCACTCGTGTTCGACGAGTGCTAAATATATCAGACTCGACCTGTCACTTCAACCCCCTGTCTCGGCCGGCGCGGGTGGTTGACAGACCGGTTTCGTCCCTCCATAATTGTCTCCGCTTGAATTTACCGGGTTGCGCGTCCTCTAGTGTGGTGGTCTATGTTGTTTTTCTATATCGGATTATGCGGAGCCTTCGGCTGCCTTTCCCGCTATTTGGTTTCGGGTTGGGTCTACAGTCAGTTCGGAAGCGTTTTTCCGGCCGGTACCCTGGCGGTCAATGTCATCGGTTCGTTCCTCCTCGGTCTGGTGGCCGAAGGGCTGCGCGGGTCGCTGCTGTCCCAGGATCTGCGCACGGGCATCACGATCGGGTTCCTGGGAGGTTTTACCACCTTCTCAACCTTCTCTTTCGAAACCATCCGTCTGCTCGAGGAGGGGAGTTTTCTTCACGCCGGCCTCAACGTACTGTTGAACGTCGTCGTCTGCATCGTTTTTGCCGCACTTGGCATAACCCTGGCCCGTCAGATCTGAAAGTAGGTGTTTATGGCTAAGCTTGAAGGGGAACAAACCCTGATGCGAATATTCATCGGCGAAAGTGACCGGCATGGTCATCGCCCGCTGTATGTGGCCATCGTCGAGCTTCTGCGCCAGCAGGGCCTTGCCGGGGCCACCGTTCTCAAGGGATCGATGGGTTTCGGTGCCCGCAGCATAACTCACACCGACAAGATTCTGCGGCTCTCCGCCGATTTGCCGGTGGTGATCGAGGCGGTCGATGCCAGGGATAAGATCGATGCGGTGCTGCCGCTGATGGACGAGATGATGGCAGGGGGGATGATCACTCTTGAAAAAGCGCATGTTATCCGGTATAGCTGAGTCATGCTGACACTGATTAAAAAGATGCTGGGGCCCATAAGCGCCCCTGCCGACGCAGAGGACCGGAGCGAACGCGTCCAGGTGGCGGCCTGCGCCCTGCTGCTGGAAATGGCCCATACCGACGAGGAGTTCCACGCCGTTGAAAAAACGTTGATCCGGGACCTTCTGCAGCACCGCTTCGCCCTCTCCGAGGCGGCGACTTCAGAACTTATCGAACTCGGCCAGGGGGCGCGGGAAGAGAGCCTCGACCTCTATCACTTTGCCCGGGAGATCAATGCCAACTTTTCGATCGAAGAGAAGCTCGAGTTGATCGAATCTTTGTGGCGCATCGTTTATGCCGACGGCCTTCTCGATACCTACGAAGAATACCTCATGCGGCAGCTGACCAAACTGCTGCGTATTTCCCACCGCCAGATGATCGAGGCCAAACTCAAGGTGCTGGCCGAGAAACGCTGAGTTCAAAGCCCGGTGGCATGCAGCGAAAAACAAAAAAAGGCGCCTGTCGTTTCGACAGGCGCCTTTGTTCTTTTGGGGGAGGGCCTTTAGCGGAATTCCGTTCTCACCGACGGGTCCCAGACGAACTCGGGGTTCATGATCGGCTCATAGTCGTTCTCGAAACTGTTGGGGAGCAGGAAGGTTACCGTCTCCCAGGCGCCGACAAGGACTCTCATCACGGTCATGCCGATCCCCTTGACCGGGCCGATGGCCAGGCCGCTGACGCCGTGGTCGGCC
>CALZIC010000053.1 GCA_945787285.1 uncultured Desulfuromonadales bacterium | reverse complement strand
AGCGGTTACAAAACCGGTACTTTTGGCCTCACCGTAGCCGAGGAAAAACATACCGACCGGTACCCACATCATGCAAATCAATAGAAGCAATGCTAAAGTCATTCTTTTACTCCTTCATCTTCCTCTTCTTCTTCTTTGGTTGCCCTTGGGTACCTCATTGTACCTAGGGCGCTGGTTCAGGCTTCTGATGTCGTCGGGTCGATGATCGTTTTTACTTCGCACACGCTGTCGGCGGGAAATCCACCCTCTTTGGCGTGCTGGCGGACCATCTCTTCGTTCGGGGCGATGTAGACGCAGTAGATCTTGTCCTGGGTGACGTAGCTCTGCACCCACTGGATCTGCGTCCCGAGCTGGCTCAGCACGCCGCACGATTTCTGCGAAATGCCCTGGAGGTCCTTGGGGGACAAATCTCCTGCTCCGGGAATGTTTCGTTCGATCACATATTTTGGCATGACATCGTTCCTTTCAGAGGTATCCGAAGAGGATGGCGCTGGACATCAGGTACAGCGCCATCAGCCATTTTAACCGCGGCGTTTTGGTAGTGGCCGTGAAGCGCAGGCGTCAGCCATGTGTCCTGGATCTGTAAGTTCGGGGTGGGAAAAGAGTGTAAGTGCTTGGCCTGAATAAGTGTTTCAAAAAATCTGAGGCGCACCCATGGGTTCGTCGGTGATTTTTTGACCGCTTAGGCAGGTCAATGACTTGCGCTATTGCCCGGTCGGAACTTTCGGATTCAGGATTAAGGTTGATAGATATCCATAAGTCCCTCATACCCGCAGGCCGGGCACTTGACGCGACTTTGCTGTGGGCCCTTGCTGGCACAGGCGCCCAGCGATAAAGCCAGCATCGCCACAATCAATAAAGAGATCAACTTTTTCATCTTTTGACTTCCTTTCACTTAAGAGTGCGTAGGTCTTGGTTTCCTCTTCGGAGTTGCTGCCGATAGTGATTGTGTTGACATTGTATTCGGCCACCACCTTGAGGTTGTCGTTGATGCTGTAGAAAATGGCGCCCGTGGCCGTTTCGTTGTTCCACTTTGCGTTGGGAGAAGTGTAGTCATCGACACCGTCAAAATCATTCTCACCGTAGGAAGCCACGAATCGGGCCGGGCCGTAGGTATACGAGGCCTGCAGAAGGTAGCCGTCGCTGTCGCGCTCATCACCATTTAAATCATCGAGAGGAAAACCGAGGGTGGTGTCAACGCCGGGGCCAAGCAGGAAGCCAAGGCCTTGTGCGTCAAAACCGGAAGCCACGAGGCTGGCTCCGGCGTAGCGCGCCCGGATACCGTAAGAGACCCCTTCGGTGGTGACGTCATTTCCCGTCGGGGAATTGCTCTCGGAATCCTGGTAGATAAACCCGGTCCAGGCGGTGATGTCGCCATCTTCAAAGGTGTAGTTGTAGGTCAGTTCGCCTTCGAAGCGCGGCATATCCTCTTGTCCGTCCGACGTGGTTCTGGAGGGGTCCACCACGCCAATGGCCAGCTTCAAGCCATTCCATGTGGGGGTACGGTAGGTGATCTGGGCGGAGGGCATCGGGTAGGTGTAGCCGGTGCCGATATTGCCGAAAGAGACGCCCGTGCCATCGATCAGGCCCAGGCTGTCGCTCACGTTGCCGTAGCCGAGCAGGATCTCGTCGAGGAAGATATTGGAGCGGTTGAACAGGGTGAAGTCCTTACCGATCAGCACCTGCCCCCAGTCCGCATCGACTGTGCCGTAGAACTGGCGGACATCAATTCCGGTGGAGGTGACATTCTGGTCGCTGTCGTTGATCGTCACCCAGAAGGAAGAGCGCCCTCCCAGCTTCAGCTCGCCGACCTGCTTGCTGAAATTAAAACCGATCCAGTTGGGCAGAAAACCCATTTTAATGCGGGATTGCTCGCGGTCAAACCCTAATTCTGCATCTTTGTCGCTTTCGCTGTAGACATAGAACGTGTTGAACGACCCGTCTACGCTGAACGAAGTCCCCTCGGTGTCATAGAGGGTTATCGCAGCCTGTGCCGTACCCGCTGTGAGCAACGATGCAACAACCAACGTTGCCAAAATTGACGATAGAGTTTTCCTCATTTTGTGCCTCCTAGATGTATCGTGGCCTCTCAAGCCACTCGGTTGATGTTGCATATTCTCAATTCTCCCTCTCCTCGACTGCTTGACAGGCCCCGGATCCCGATTCCCGGACCGTCTGCCAATTGCCGAGCGTAGGGCTCAGGTGGTCCGCATCCGGGCTGCCGGGGAAGCCTCCTGTGGGGCATGCTGTTAGCCTGATTGCAAAGCCGATGCCACAGAGTAGAACGCCGGTATAATCTTTAAAGTTAAGTAAAAACGGACACTAACGGTTTGGGGCTTTTTTGTTCGATGTGGAGAAATGGGATATTGTTTTGTTTGGTTGGCTGGTGCAGGGAGGCTGACGGGGGGGGCTGGCTGGGAGGTCTCAGGGTCTGTTTATTCATGTAAAGTTGTTTATTATTAACGGCTTGCCCTGCTGCGGCCGTGGGTTGCGCAGAGGCTTGGGCTTTAAGGATGGTGTTTGTGTGTGTAAACTTTCCACAACGTGGAGTTTTTTCCCACAGTGTCGGCCGGTTTCAGCCTTCGGCCTGGATGTTTGGTTTGTAAAACTTTGTTTGACCTATCGGTACGGGAATTGCTAATATTGAAAATGTTGATTATCCGGGCGTTTTTCCGAATTTGAGCCGGTGGCACGTTGCCGGAACGTGCCAAAAGGGAAGTAAATGATGAATAAATTGCAGAACGCATTTTCTCACTGCAAATTTGAAGTCCCTGAGATCATTTTTGGTCGAGGTCTGCTGGGCCAGGTCGGTTCCTGCGCCCGGCGTCTTGGCGGCAAAAAGGTTTTTCTGGTCAGTGATCAGGGGCTGTTTCAGGCGGGCTGGGTCGATCAGGTGATGCAGTGTCTTCTCAATGACGGTCTGGCTTTCGTGTATTACGATCAGATTACACCGAACCCCAAAGATACCGAAATCGAAGACGGGGCCAGGGAGTATATCCGCCAGGGGGCCGATGTGATTGTCGGCCTCGGAGGCGGAAGCGCCATGGATGCTGCCAAGGGGATCGCCATTCTGGTCTCAAACGGGGGGCGCATCCAGGATTACGAGGGGCCGGACAAGATCCACCGCCCCATCCCCCCCCTGGTGCTCTGCCCGACCACCTGCGGCACCGGCTCCGACGTCTCCCAGTTCGCCGTCATCAACGATTCGGCGGAGCGCCGCAAGTTCACCATCATGAGCCGCTGTGTGGCTCCCGATATCAGTCTGACCGATCCCGATACCCTCGAAACCCTCCCTGATGAACATGTCTGCACCACGGCAGCCGATGCCCTCAGCCACGCCGTCGAGGCCTACCTCAGCGTCGCCTCCTCAACCCTGACCGACGTCAACGCGGTCAGGGCGCTGCGGCTTATATCCCAAAGCATGGGCAACGCGGTGCAGGAGCGACGGCCTGAGGATATGGCCAACCTGGCCCGCGCCAGCCTGCACGCGGGCATGGCTTTTTCCAACTCCCTGCTCGGCATTGCTCACGCCCTGGCCCACCCGATCGGCGGGCTCTACGATGCCAACCATGGCAGCGTCAATGCCGTTCTGCTGCCGGCGGTGGTCGGTTACGATCTTCCCGTTGTTTCGGAGAGGCTCCCCGAGTTGGCCTGGGGGCTGGGGCATCAGACCAATGGGGATGTTGCCATGGCATCGGAGATCGTGCAGGAGTCGATCAACCGCTTGCTCGATGTCTGTAACGCCCCCCGCAGCCTCAAGAGCCTGGGGGTGGAAGAAAAGGATTTGCCCGAACTGGCCAGAAGGGCGAAGAAGGACGTGTGTATTCTCACATCTCCGCGGGAAGCCAGCGAGTCGGATCTGCTGGATATTCTTGAGCAGGTGTACTGATGTCCGATGTGAAGCCCACCCAGGTTGATGAAGTTTTTCTCGACCGCCTGCTGGGGCTGGAGAGTTCCAAAATCGGATACTATGCTGACGTCAAGCAGAAGATCCAGGAGCTCGAAGCGGCCAACCTCGGGCTGCGGACCAAGAAGAGCGAACTGCAGGCGGTGTTCGACTCCATTGGTGATGCCCTGGTCATTTACGATAACAATGGCCTGGTGCAGCACCGAAACCATGTCAGCCCGCGTTTTTTTCCCCAGGAAACCCTGGTCGGCAAATCGTGCCGGGCCCTGTTTCACCCTGACCAGATGTCGGCCCTCAAGGCCTGCCCGGTTGGACAGGCCCTGAACGGCAAGAGCGTGCAGCTTTCGTTTTCTTCGACCCGGATCGATGGAAAAAACCGTTTTTACGACGTCAGTGCCACCCCGATCGAAGACCCTAATGGGCAGAACCGGGCGCTGGTCTTTATTCGGGATGTCACCAACCGGCGAAATCAGGAGCTCCAGCTGGTGCAGTCGGAAAAGATGTCGAGCATCGGCGTGCTGGCGGCGGGTGTGGCCCACGAAATCAATAACCCGCTGACCTCTATCGCCGGCTATGCAGAGGCCCTGGTAAGGCGGTTTCGCGACGATACCGACCTGGTGGCCGACCGCCGGCTGGAAGATTTCCCCCATTATCTCAATGTGATCGTGCGCGAGGCGTACCGCTGCAAGGGGATCATCGACAGCCTGCTCAGCTTCAGCCGCAAGTCCGATGGCCACATCGATTCGGTCGATATCAATCAACTGCTGGGCGAGGTGGTGGAGCTGGTCTGCCTCAGGGCCCGCCATGAAAACATCCGCATCGACGAGACCCTGCAGGCAGATCTGCCGTTGGTCGTCGGGGATGCCGCTGCGTTGCGGCAGGTTTTTATGAACCTGGTCATGAATGCTTTGCAGGCCATTGAGGGAGGGGGGCTGGTGACGATATCGACCTGTCGGCAAGAGGCGGAGGTGGTGATCCGGGTTGCGGATTCGGGAAAAGGGATTGCGTCCGATTTGATCGAGCAGATCTGGAACCCTTTCTTTACCACCAAGGACGTAGGCGCGGGCTCGGGGCTCGGGCTGGCTGTTTCTTACAATATCGTCAAGACGCACCAGGGGGAGATCGAGGTGGACAGCAGAGAAGGGAATGGTTCTACATTTACTGTGAGGTTGCCGGCATGTCAGAAAAGTTAGTGGGAACGAAGGCGAAAATTCTCATCGTTGAAGATGAAGAACCGTTGCGAAAGCTGCTCGAGTCGGAGATGTCCCGCAGCGGCTACCAGGTTCAGGTCTGCGCAAATGGCATTGAGGGGCTGGCCCGGTACCAGGAGGAGTGTTTCGGGGTGGTGCTCCTCGATATCAAGATGCCCGGTCTCGACGGGGTCGAGGTGCTGCGCCGCATGCGGGAAGAGTCGAATATCCCTGAAGTCATAATGTTTACTGGTCACGGGGATATCGAAACCGCCGTCCAGTGCATCAAGCTGGGGGCCTACGACTATCTCACCAAGCCGGTCAAGCTCGATGAGCTGGAGATGGTGATCGAGAAGGCCCATGAGAAAAACCGACTTCGGCGGGAGAATATCAACCTCAAGCTCGAAATGAGCAAGCTGGAAAACCAGACGCTGGTAGGAAACAGCCCGTCGTTTCGCAAGGTGCTGAGCCTGATCAACCGCTGGGCGGCCACCGACGAGCATGTCATTATCTTCGGCGAGAGCGGCACCGGCAAAGAGTTGGTCGCCCGGGCCGTTCACGATGCCAGTCCCCGGGCCGACAAGCCCTTTGTGACCATCAACTGCGGCAGGCTCAACGCCCATACCGCCGAGAGCGAGCTGTTCGGCCACATGCAGGGGGCTTTTACCAGCGCCGTCAAGGGGCGGGCCGGGCTTTTCGAGCTGGCCGACAATGGCACCCTGTTTATGGACGAGGTTTCGGAGATGCCCCTCGATGTGCAGGTGAAGCTGCTGCGCATCCTGGAAACCGGAACCTTCAGGCGTCTGGGCGGCAACCGGGATATCAGTGTCAATGTCCGCCTGGTGGTGGCGTCGAACAAGAAGCTGGAGGAGTGCGTGGCGCGCGGTGAGTTTCGCGAAGACCTGTTTCACCGGATCAACCTGCTTCCGATCAATCTTCCGCCTTTGCGCGAAAGGCGCGAGGACATCATGTCGCTGACCTGGTTTTTCATCAAGAACATCGCCGACAGCGGGCATGAGGCCTGGGAGATCCACGAGGACGCCATGGCGGCGTTGTGCGCCTACGATTGGCCGGGCAATATCCGCGAGCTGAAAAATACCATCCGGCGGGCTTGTATTCTGGCCACCGAACCCGTTGTTTCCAGGGACCTGTTGCCCTTTGCGACCCCGAGAATGCCCCTGCCGGAGGTGGGGGGCGGGAACGGCTCGGCCGAAGTGGCGAAAGTCCCCCTGTGGATGGTCGAGCGAGACCATATCGGGCGGGTCATGGAGGTGGTCGAGGGAAACAAGAGCCAGGCGGCCAAAATACTCGAAATCGATCGCAAGACCCTGTACACCAAGCTGGAGCGTTATGATCTCAATTAGTGTTCATTGGGTGAATTAGAGGTGTAGCGATTTTCGACAGTGTTGACAAATGCAACACTTTCGAAGCCCCGGTCCCGGCCTTTCGGGCAGCTCCTGTCCTTTTTCTCTACAGTTTTGCGAAACAGTTCCAGTGAAACCCGCTTTGGCTTCGGTATTGAGGGCTTCGCAGGGGAGGTGAAGGCGATGACGCCATCTGAGACGGCCGAAATCCTGGCCCGAGAGGGGCTTCGGCCCCCCAAGACCCTGACCCTTTCCGTCACCGGGGCCTGTAATCTTAAATGTCTTCATTGCTGGGTTGAGGCAGGGCCCGCGTCCTCCTCGTCCCATGTGCCGATCGATACGCTTCTGCGGACGGTCGAGGAGTTTGCCCTTCTCGGTGGAACGGGGATCCGCTTTACCGGAGGTGAGCTTCTCTGTCATCCCGGCTGGCTCGATCTTGTGCGCCTGGCCCGCACTCTCAGGTTTGGCGAAATCTCGCTGCAGACCAACGGCATGCTCCTCTCCGACCGGCATGCGGCCGTCCTGGCCGAACACGACTTTCCCGGACTCAACGTTCAGATCAGCCTCGATGGCGCTTCGGCGCAAACCCACGACCTGGTGCGGGGAGGGGGGGCGTTCGATGCGGCCCTGGCCGGAATCGGCTGCCTGGTGCGGGCCGGGCTTGGTCCGCGCCTGTCGGTCTTCTTTACCGAAATGCGCCACAACCTCCACGAAATCCCGGACCTTCTCGAGTTGTGCGAGCGCCTGGGCGTCGCTTCGGTGGCAACGGGCTGCCTGGTGCACTGCGGACGGGCGGTTGAGGATAGCCCGGTCGCCCCGGCCGATCTCGACCAGTACCGGTGTCTGCTCGATCGTTTCCAGTCCGATCCCCGGTTCAGGGCGCTCTACGCAAGGTTCGGCACCGTGGCGCCTCTGGAGTGGCTGACGGCTGAGTCACATTGCCCGACTGGCTGTACCTTCGTCGAAAACCCCTACCTGACCCCGGGGGGGATACTGTACCCCTGCCTGATGTGCCACGCCGATGCTTACGCCGTTTCGGCCGTGCATCAAAAGGGGCTGGCCGCCGCTTTCGCCGAAGGGGCCCCGCTCTGGTCATCTCTGCTGCAGGTAAGTCACCGGCGGGCCCAAAGCTTACCGCAGTGCCAGGGATGCCCGGAAGCCGGTGCATGCGCCGCAGGGTGTATGGGGCGCGCCTGGGGGAGCTGGGGCGATCTCATGGCGGCGGATGATCGCTGCGCGCTCAGGCAACTCGTCGGCCGGCGCAAGCGATCCCAAGACTAAATCACCCCTCTTTTTATCCTTTTCCCTTCTTATTTCCCTTTTTTTTCCTTCGATATCCCTTGCGGATCTTCTTTTTCCGGGATTTTTGCGGGGCGAAATTCCTCGGTGTAGAAAAAATCCATAGTGCCCATATGGCGCGGGCAGGGCTTTTTGCCCGACGGATGTTTCATAATTCCCCGCCGGGACGGTCGAAAAATAAGCATGTTTATCCCCATATCGCCTTAAATGGCGATTTTAAACCGATGTTTGTATTTGGCATCCGACTTGCTAAACCTAATGACCTAGAGATCATGCAGGGCCTTGAAACGGTGCTGCCAGGTCGTGTCAAAGGGTATACGTAGAGGTGTAGAACAAAGTTTTCAGGAGGTGCGGAATCCGTAGAATGGATGCTGCGCCGTAGTTTTAGGCTGTTCAGTCGCGCACGATGGAACATCCCAACACCAACACAGAACAAGGAGGAAGTACAAATGCCCCATTTCAGAGATGTAAAACGGACCCTCTCCAACGAAAGACAAGAGTACCCGATCAAGATGCAGCATGCTTACCCGTCGGTCAACATCGGCTGGGGTGCGCATACCATGGTCGGTAACGACGCCAGGGCTCTCGGGATGACCAGAGCCATGATCGTGACCACCGGCCTGAAAGGGACAGGGATCATCGAAACCATTCAGGGTGTTCTCAAGCATGCCGGCGTCGAGACCGAGGTGTTTGCCAAGAGCACTCCGAACCCCAAAGACTTCGAGGTTATGGAAGGCGCTAAGATGCTTTCCGCGGGTAAGTTTGACGGCATCATCAGCATCGGTGGCGGCAGTACCACGGACTGCTGTAAGGCGATCAAGCTGGTACACGCCCACGATGGCCAGGATGTCCGTTCCTTTGAGGGCGCATTCAAGGCGACCAAGCCGAACAAAATCCCTCACCTGGCGATCAACACCACCTCGGGGACCGGCTCGGAAATCTCCTGCTTCTCGATCATCAACCACACCGAGAAAAAGTACAAAATGGCCCTGTTCGATCCGAACTGTACCCCGAGCAAGGCCATTAACGATCCGCTGCTCCACCAGTGTATGCCCCAGGAGCTTGCGGCTTACACCGGTATGGACGCATTGACCCACGCCGTTGAAGCGATCTCTTCCCGTCTCTGCGTACAGTCGGCCTACGGTCCGGGTCTCTGGGCGATCACCGAAACCTTCAAAAACCTGCGCGAGTCGGCGTGCAACCGCAATAACGACAAAGCCGTCGAGCAGATGGTCTGGGCTGAAATGGCCGCTGCCTACAGCTTCAACAGCGCCGGTCTGGGCATCGTTCACAGTATGGCTCACGCCATGGGCGGTCTCTACGACTCTCCCCACGGTCTGTGCAACGCCATCGCCCTCGTTGATGTCGCCCGTTTCAACCTGCCGGCATGCCCTGATCGCTTTGCCATGATGGCCCGCGCTGCCGGGATCAACACCGATGGCATGTCCGACATCAAGGCCGGTGAGTTGTTCATCGACATGATTCAGGAGCTCAAGGACGACCTCGAGATCACCACTCGTTTCGCCGATCTCGGCCTGAGGGATGAGGACCTTGACGGTCTGTCCAAGTTCGCCGCTGCCGATATCTGCTCCGAAGGTAACCCCAAGGATGTCGGGTTCGAAGAAATGCGCCGTGTTTTCAAGGGCTGCATGTAAGTCCTCAATTGATGTAGAATAAAAGAGGAGCCGCTGGTTTCTGGGAAGTTTCCACTCCTGGCGCCAGCGGCTCTTTGCTTTTAACCTGTAAACAGTGAGTTCAGGTGACTACAGCCATGTTCTGCCGGATGCCATCGACACGAGGTACTCATAATGACTGAACAAGATGTTAGCGAATTGCTCCGCTCGGGGGGCTATATCGCAGACGAAGCGATCGCGACAGCGGTTTTTCTTGCCCTGCGAATGGAAAAGCCGATCCTCATCGAAGGGCCGCCCGGCGTCGGCAAGACCGGCCTGGCCAAGACCCTCTCGGAGGTCATGGATTTTCCTCTGGTGCGGCTTCAGTGTTACGAGGGGATAGACGAAGGCAAGGCGCTCTACGATTGGGAATATGGCAAACAGCTCCTCTATACCCAGATGTTGCGCTCCCAGCTCGACAACCAACTGAGCGGCGCCTCCGACCTGCGAGATGCCGTGGAGCGGCTGGCCAGCGAAGAGAGTCTGTTCTTCTCCGAAAACTTTTTGGTGCAACGGCCGGTGCTGCGCAGCTTTCTTTCGGAAAAACGTTCGGTCCTGCTGATCGATGAAATTGACCGTTCCGATGATGAATTCGAGGCGCTGCTGCTGGAGTGCCTGAGCGATTTTCAGGTCTCCATTCCTGAGCTCGGCGTCCTTGAAGCCAAGCAGAAGCCGTTGGCGATTCTGACCAGCAACGGCACGCGGATGATCTCCGACGCGCTGCGCCGGCGTTGTCTGTATCTGTATATCGACTACCCCGAGCTGGAGCGTGAGGTGCAGATCGTGCGCGCCCGCTTCCCGGACATCTGTGATGACCTGGCTCATCAGATGGTCGGCTTTCTGCGCAAAGCGCGCGAGCTCAACCTGCGCAAGCCGCCGAGTGTTTCGGAAACCCTCGACTGGGCCGAAGTCCTGTCGATTCTGCATGTGACCAAATTAACTCCGGAAGTGGTTGCCAACACTGTTGGTGTGATCTCCAAGCACCAGGCTGATCTGTCGCAGGTGGCAGAGCTGGCCATCAACGAATTGTAGGGGCACGGCATGCCGTGCCCTGCAACCAGAAGGGTTGCATATGGAAACGATTATCACCAGATTTGTTGCTGACCTGAGAAGGGAAGGCTTACGTGTTTCCCCGGGAGAGAGCCTTGATGCGGTCTGCGCCCTGGCTCATGGCGGCCTTGAAGGGCGGGCCTCGGTCTATGCCCTGCTGCGCTTGACGCTGGTGAAAAACGTCCACGATATCCCGATCTTCGATCAGGTTTTTAATCGTTTCTTCAGGCGCTATCCGGCCGGTATGGGGGTTGACCCTGAAGACTTGCTGCAGGAAGCCATCATCGGCATGGAACGAGAGCAGATGCTCGGCACCAACCCGGAAATGGTTAATGAGAACATGTCGTTGGCTGCGGTTGACGCCGGCTTCAGGCCCAGTGATAAGGACGAACTGGTCGGGCTGAAGGAGATCGGCCTCGATCAACTCGACGGCTCGGAAATCGAGGTGCAGATGAAGGGCTACCGCGGGTCGCTGGAAGCCTCCAGGCCCTCGATGCGCATGCCGCAGAACCCGATCTCCATGGCCTTTAAAGACCCTTCCGGACAAAAGCGTGACCTGAGCTTCTCTCAGCAGGAAGTCGACGAGATGGAGGATGCGGTCTCGCGGATGCTCATGCGTCTGAAAAAAGATATCCGCCGGGTTAAAAACATGGAGAATCGCGGCAAAATCCACGTTGTCCGCACCATTCAGAAGAACTATCGCAACGGTATGGTACCCTTTCTTCTGGCACTGCGCCGCAAGCGTAAGCAGAAGCCTCGGCTGGTGGTGTTCTGCGATGTCAGCTTTTCCGTCAGTCATGCGGCCCAGTTCATGCTGCTGATGCTGCATACCCTGCACAATCGCTTAATGGATGTCCGCAGTTTTATCTTCAATGCGGAACTGGCCGAAATTACCGAAATGCTCTCCAATACGCCGATCAACGCGATGCTGGAGAATATCGACAGCGGCAAGATCGTCGATCTGGATGAAAACAGCAATTACGGCAAAGTGTTGCTGAGTTTTAAAGAAAAATTTTTGGAAAACCTGCGCGGTCGCCCGGCGGTGATATTTCTTGGTGATGCCCGCAATAATTACAATAAGGCCAACGACTGGGTGCTTGACCAAGTGCGTGAGAAGGCCGGCTATATGCTCTGGCTGACCCCGGAGGATCGTGAATTATGGCAGCGGGGGGATTGTCTGATCGAGACCTATGGCGCCTATTGCGACAAGGTCGAGGTGGTCAAGAGTGTCGAAGAGTTGAACCTGATTGTTGAAGATCTGTTTCGCAATATCTACCTCGAGGATGAGCATCGCTCCAAGCGGTCGATTGATAAGGTCGAAGCGGACGAGGAATACGATTATCGCGATTATTACACCCGTGGCGGCAGCGGCGCGACGCCGGAGTTCGATGGCGAGGGTCGCAGCCACTGGTGACACCGAATAAACTTCAAGAGCCCAAGAGGAGAAAACCATGCCCTGCGACAGCAAAGATCATTCAAAGCATATGTGTGCCCTTAAGGAACAGGGGCTGGACGACTGTATCAAAAGCCTTTCGGATAAGCCTATTGTCGAATGCAAGCATTGCGGTGCCATGCCTTGACTTAACGCAGGGCTAGGCCTGCGTCGGCGCGCCTTGACAGCAACCAAAATGACTCAGAATTAACTGACACGATTAACCAAACAGCCCACTAGCCAAAGCAAAGGTTGATTCGTTATTTTCGGGCCAACCTTCTTTAGGTTACAGGACCGCAAAAAACAGGAGTCACACATGGAAGAGAGAACAGGAGTTACCCGCTTCAAGGGCGATCCCGTTACCTTGCTTGGCCCGGAACTCAAGGTCGGTGATAAGGCCCCCGATTTTCGGGTGGTCGATACCGACCTGTCCCCGGTTGCGCTGGCCGACTTCGCCGGCAAGACCAAGATCATCTGTGCCGTCCCCTCCCTCGATACGCCGGTCTGCGATACGGAGATCCGCCGGTTCAACCAGGAGGCGGCGCAGATCTCCGATGACACAGTCGTTCTGACCCTCAGCCTGGATCTCCCCTTCGCCCAGAAGCGCTGGTGCGCGGCTGCGGGGATTGATCGGGTCAAGACCCTCTCCGATTATCAGGATCGCTCTTTTGCTCTCGGCTACGGGGTTTTGATCAAAGAGTTGGCGCTCCTCTCCCGCTCGATCTTTGTGGTCGATGCTGAAGATAAGATCCGTTTCATCCAGCATGTTCCCGAAATCACCGAAGAGCCGGACTACGCCGCCGTGCTTGAAGCGGCAAAAGGAGGCATCGTCACCAAGGAAGTCCCCGGCGATGGCTTCTGCGGAGCTTATTAAATACAAATCCGCGGGACCGGGTTAAAGGATGTCTCTTTGAGGACTCGACGAAAAATTCCGGCCGAACAGGTCGTTCTGGAGGAGAAGCTCGAAGAGCTGCGACGTTCCCGCGAGGAACTCGAGGCCTCGAGGAACAAGTACGCCCTCCTCTACGATTTTGCCCCGGTCGGGTATTTCACCCTCGACGGTGATGGGGGAATCCGGTCGGTCAACCTGACGGGTGCACGCATGTTGGGGGTCGATCGTGCCGATCTGGTCGGCCAGGGCTTCGAGCCTTTCGTTGCTGAGGAAGATGGCGTCATTTTTGCCGATTTCATCCGGACGGTCTTTGCCGGCCAGCAAAAGGAGACCTGCAGGCTGCGGCTTGAGACGATAGAACCACAGCCCCTATATGTCCGGATCGAGGCCTTGGTGACCGAATCGGGGAAAGAGTGCCTGGCCGTACTGCTGGACATCACCGAGAAGAAAAGGGCCGATCAGGCGCTGTTGGAGAGTGAATACAACCTGGCCAAGGCCCAGTCCATGACCCAGGTCGGGTCGTGGAGCTTCGATCCCGCCAGCGGGGAAGTGCAGGCCTCGGCTGAGCTGCTGCGCATCCTGCGCCTGCGCCCCGAAGAAACCACCCAGGAGGCGTTCGGGAGGATGGTCCACCCCGAGGACCGTGAGACTGTCATGGAGCACCTCCGCCTCGGTATCGAGCATGGCAAGGTCTATGAGATCGAACATCGCCTGCAGTTTAATGATGGCACGATGCGGTGGGTCTCTTCGATCGTCGAGCCCTCGGTCAACAGTGCCGGCAAGGTGGTGAAACTCTACGGTACGACCCAGGACATCACCCAGCGCAAACAGGCCGAAGTCGATCTGCGCAACAAAACCAACGAGCTGCAGACCATCTTCGATTCGATCGGCGACGGCATCACGGTTTATGGCCATGACGGCCTGATCCAGCACCACAATCTCGTTAGTCCGCAAATCTTTCCCGGCGAGACCCTGCCGGGGAAATCGTGTCGGGACATCTTCCATCCCGAATCCCCCTCCCAGCCGCAGGACTGCCCCGTCGAAAGGGCCCTCAGGGGGGAGCGGGTCGATACCTCCCTGGCTTCGGCACCTGAGGGGCAGAAGACCCGCTACCTGGATATTACCGCGACCCCCATCAAAGACGCCCTGGGAGAGAAAAACCGTGCCCTGGTCTTTTTTAGGGATGTTTCGGAAAAACGGTTGCAGGAAATGCACCTGATTCAGACCGAGAAAATGTCGAGCATCGGTGTCCTTGCCACCGGCGTCGCTCATGAAATCAACAATCCACTCACCTCGGTGGCCGGCTGCGCCGAGGCGCTTCAGCGCCGCTTTCGCGAC
Source organism: uncultured Desulfuromonadales bacterium (assembly GCA_945787285.1). GTDB lineage: Bacteria > Desulfobacterota > Desulfuromonadia > Desulfuromonadales > Trichloromonadaceae > CALZIC01. The sequence continues at coordinate 6,849 of CALZIC010000053.1, read as the reverse complement.
GATCCGGCCTTGCAGAAGGATGTCCGTCTCGATGTCTTTCCGCATTACCTGGAGGTGATCATCCGCGAGTCCTATCGCTGCAAGGGGATCATTGACCACCTGCTCAGCTTCGGGCGAAAATCGGACGGGACGGCCGCCAAAGTCGACATTAACAGGGTCCTTCTGGAAATTCTCGAGCTGCTCAAGTACCAATCCGGCTACCAGGATATCGAGGTCGTCACCCACCTGAAACCGCACCTTCCCCGGGTCCTCGGAGACCCCTCCGGACTGCGCCAGGTCTTCATGAACCTGCTGGTCAACGCTCACCAGGCTACCGAAGGCCGGGGCCAGGTGGAAGTGACGACGGAGCAGGTCGGTGATGCCATGGCCTCTGTTGTGATCCGCGATACCGGCTGCGGCATGTCCCAGGATATCCTCGACCGGATCTGGGAGCCGTTCTTCACGACCAAAGAGGTTGGCCAGGGGGTCGGACTCGGCCTGGCTTTGACCTACAATATCGTCAAGCGCCTCGGAGGCGAAATCCGGATGGAAAGCCGGGTGGGCGAAGGGTCTCTGTTTACGGTGCTGCTGCCGATCTGCCGGGGGTAGCTTGTGCAAACCCAAAAGCAAATTGCTGTTTTGGGCAGTTTCTTGACCAACTCGAAATCATGCGATTATCAAATGGCCGAGGAGTTGGGCTATCTGCTTGCCCGGAATGGTTTCGGAATAATCTGTGGTGGACATGGCGGCATAGCCACACCCCTCGCTGCCGGCGTCACCAGGGGCGGCGGGAGGATCTGCGGAATCTCTTTGCCGAAATCAAGATACCCGAGCCGAAACGCCAAAATTTCCCCCGAGATCACTGAAGCCGTCCAGGTGAATACCCTTTCGGAGCGCCTTGAGGCATTGGCCAGCTCGAACGGCTATGTCGTTTTCACCGGGGGCATCGGTACGCTCGCCGAATTTGCCTTCATATGGCATTCTTTGCAAATCGAAGGGGACTTCGACAGGCCCATTGTCTTTTTGTCGAGTTCCTGGAGTCGTTTCCTGGCCACTTTTAAGCATAACCAGATGGCCAAGTTTAAATATTACAAACATGTTTACATCTGCGAACATGTAAAAGACGTCGCAGCCATAGTGACCCAAGATTACTCGTTGAAATACGATGACCCCAAAAAGTTCTTTCATAAAAAGTGTATTTTGTTTGACCTCGACGGAACCCTCGTGGAGTCCCTGGAGGAGCAATTCGTAAAATCCTGTGAAAATGTCGGCTATTTCTTCCCCCTGGCGGATGTGCTGGCCTCTTTTGAAAAATGTGGAATCCGCTCCTCCGGAGATAATAATGAAGTTGCGCTCTATGTCAACATCCTGAAAAGTCTCGGTTTAACGGCAACCACTGCAGCCGAAATCGCAGAACCTTTATGCGCAAAGTCAGGGCAATTGCCCGATGTCTATAGTGACGCTGCCGAGGTTCTGCATTATTTCAAGCACAATGGCTTCTCCACCGGCGTCGTCTCGTCGCGCTCTTCGCTGCAGGTAAATGACATCCTGTCAGCCCACAACCTCTCCGACCTGGTCGACATCTGCTGCGCTCCGCATCAGCACGACATGCAGCAGCTCTGCTCGGTTTTGGAAGACTCCGGTTTTCCTAAGGACGCAGTCATTTATGTCGGCGACAAACTTAAGGACGATTATCTCTCCAGCCGCGCGATCAACCTCGACGCCATCCTGCTCGATCGCCATCTAACCTATCTTGGCGATGACCACGCCTTCAAAATTCGCTCGCTCAAGGAGTTGAAGTATTTCATCCAGCCTCTGCATGCTTGATGATTCGGCTATTTCGACCGGCGGCGCCTGATTCACGGCGTATCCGGGGCGCGCTGCCATATCTCGATCCGCAAAACTTCCCAAGGGGCGGGTTGACATTCGGCGGCAGGGTGCTTATCTTCACCTCCTGTTCGAAAAAACCAATCCCCACAGGAGGTATAGATTCATGACCGCGGACAAGCATGTTTTCAAGGCCGAGGTGAACAAGATCCTCGACCTGATGATCCATTCTCTTTATTCCCACAAAGAAATTTTCCTGCGCGAGCTGATCTCCAACGCTTCGGACGCTATCGACAAGGCGCGCTACGAGTCGCTCACCGACCAGTCCCTGGCCGAAGGGGGCGAGGAGTGGAAGGTTCAGCTGATCGCCGATAAGGACGCCGGCACCCTGACCGTGCGCGACAACGGCATCGGCATGACCCGCGACGAGGCCGTCGAGGCGCTCGGCACCATCGCCCACTCGGGGACCAAGGAGTTCATGAAGCTGCTCGAGAGCCGCGAGGTCAAGGACAACCCCGAGCTGATCGGCCAGTTCGGCGTCGGTTTCTACTCGGCCTTCATGGTGGCCGACAAGGTTTCCGTCATCACCCGCAAAGCCGGGGCCGACGCCAAGCATGCCGTGGTCTGGGAATCGGACGCGGACGGCACCTACACCCTGGAGGACACCGAGAAGGCGACCAAGGGGACCGATGTCATTCTCCATCTCAAGGAGGACGCCAAGGAGTTCTTCGAGGAACACGAGCTGCGCAAGATCGTCAAGCAGTACTCGGACTTCGTCGAGTACCCGGTGGTGATGGACGTGACCCGCTCCACCCCCGACCCGGAGGACAAGGAGAAGACCGTCACCGAGACCGTCGAGGAGACCCTCAACTCGCGCAAGGCGATCTGGCTCAAGGACAAGTCGGAAATCAGTGAAGAGGAGTACAACGAGTTCTACAAGCACGTCTCCCACGACTTCACCGACCCGGCCCGGGTGATCCACTACCGCGCCGAGGGGACCACCGAGTTCCAGGCCCTGCTCTACCTGCCGCAGAAGCGCCCCTTCGACATCTTCTACCAGGACTACAAGATCGGTCCGACCCTCTACGTGCGCCGGGTGCAGATCATGGACCACTGCGAGGCGATGCTCCCCACCTACCTGCGCTTCGTCAAGGGGGTGGTCGAGTCCTCGGATCTGCCGCTCAACGTCAGCCGTGAGATTCTGCAGGACAACAAGGTCGTCACGGTGATCAAGAAGAACCTCACCAAGAAGGTTCTCGACACCCTGGCCCAGATGAAGAAAGAGGATGCCGAGGCTTACGGCACCTTCTACGAGGAGTTCGGCCGCATCCTCAAGGAAGGCATCCACCACGACTTCGAGCGCCGCGAGACGATCGCCGACCTGCTCCTCTTCGAGTCGACCAAAACCGAGCCGGGCAAGAAGATTACCCTCGCCGAGTACCTCGAGCGCATGCCGGAGGACCAGAAGGAGATCTACTACATCACCGGAGCCGACCGCGCCAGCGCCGAATCGTCCCCTTACCTCGAGGTGTTCAAGGAGAAGGACGTCGAAGTGCTGATCATGACCGACGACTTCGACGATATCATCATCTCCGGGCTCGGCGCCTACAAGGAGAAGGATTTCCAGTCGGCGATCAAGGGCGATCTTGACCTGGGCGAGGGGAACAAGGAGGAGCAGAAAAAGGAGTACGGCGACCTGCTCGAGCTGATGAAGGAAGAGCTCAAGGACCTGGTCGGCGAAGTGCGCATCTCCGGGCGCCTCAAGGATTCGGCGGTCTGCCTGGTGGCCGGCGAGCACGACCTCGACCCGAAGATGGTCAAGATGTTTGAGGCCATGGGTCAGGAAGTCCCCCAGGGCCAGCGCGTGTTGGAGGTCAACCCCAACCACGAGCTGATTACCCGCATGAAGCAGCTCTTCGCCGCCGACCGCAGCAGTGACCAGCTCAAGGAGTACACCGGCCTGCTCTACGACCAGGCCCTGCTCCTCGAAGGCGAAAAGCCGCGCAACCCGGTGACCTTCGCCAAGGCGCTGTCGAAGCTGATGGCCGAAGGGGTGAGCGCCGCCTGAGGCTGCGTGTCTCGATTTCGATCAGAATGTAGGTAAAAGAAACGGGCCGGGGATTTTCCCCGGCCCGTTTCTTTTTGCCGAGTGTTTCCCAGGGACCCGATGCGTTCCCTCGCAGCTCATCCCTCATCTGACGGACCACGTTTCGCAAAAAAAAACGGATAAAGGGCAAGCTGGGTGTCGGAGTATTTTCTTGAAAAAGCTATGTTCCCCTGCTAGTGTGTGTAAGGGTATGATATGTAAAAGAAAAGTAGAAGTATTAAATGAGTAAGAGGAGTTGGTGGGCGCTTTGGAAGATTTGAAATTTAAACACTGCAAAGACTCTTCGGAGGAGGCCCCTCTGCCGACCGACATCGACCGGCAAAAATCGCTCGAGAAGAACCGCTCGCCCGATAAGGGCCTGTTGCGATGCCTCATTGATGCTCTCGGTGATCTTATCTATATCAAGGACCGGGACGGTGTCTATCGAGGGTGCAACAAGGCGTCCGAAAATTTTGTCGGCCTGACAGAAGCTGAGCAGATCGGAAAAACCGATTTCGATTTTTTTGACGAGGATATGGCAGAAGTCATTCGGAAGATCGACCGGGAGGTTCTTGCTTCGGGCCGCGAGTACCACGTCGAAGAATGGATAACCCGGCCGGATGGAAGGAGGGTGCTGCTCGATTCGAGAAAAACCCCTTTTTATGGCCCTGATGGTGAAGTTGCGGGTATCGTGGGCATCTCCCGGGACATCACCGAGCGCAAACAGGCCGAGGAGGCCCTGAAAGAAGCCAACCGCGAGTTGGAAGCCTTTACCTACACCGTATCCCATGACCTGCGCACCCCGCTGGTTCCCATTATCGGTTATTCCGACTTTCTGCGTGAAAACTACCGGGAGCGGCTGGATGAGCAAGCGCTTGAGTGTCTGTCTGAAATCAGCAAATCGGGGGAAAAGATGCTGGCGCTGATGGAAGATCTGCTCTCCCTGGCCACGGTGAGAAAGCTCGACCCGCCTGCTGAGCCTGTTGATGCAGCAGAGGTCGCCAACGAGGTCGTCTCCGGCCTTTCCGGGCAGCTCTGTCTTGCCGGGGTGGAGGTTGAAGTCGGCGACCTGCCGGCCCTGCGAGTACCGAAAACCCTGCTGGTTCAGGTTTTCGACAATCTCATCCTGAACGCGATCAAATACGGTTGTAAAAGGGGAGACACGATTGAAGTGGGTGGCGAGCGTCGAGGGGAAAGGGTGACCTTCTACGTGCGCGATCATGGTCCGGGTATTCCGGTTGACGAAAGAGAAAGTATCTTTGACGTCTTCTACCGGGGCATCACAGGGCAGGATAAAGAAGGGACCGGTATCGGCCTGGCGACCATTCAGAAAATAGCCAGGCTTTTGGGCGGCCGAGCCTGGGTGGAAGAGACGCCCGGGGGCGGCAGCACCTTCCGGGTGGAGATGGTCGATATTCCCCTAAGCCCCCCGGGCAAGTAGGCGATTGTAAGGTTATCAGGTAGGGCTGACTCCTGCCGCACCCCTTTCCGCAAAAAACCTCCCCACCACATCGGTGTGCATTGAAAAGCCCAGTTCGATCGGCTCTTCGATCAGAACGACCTCCTGCGTTTCGGCCGAGCTGAACGGCTTCAGGACATGGTGGGGTTGCGTCTCGGCGAGGCCGAAAATCACCAGGGTATGGTCCAGGCCGTTTTGCACGTCGTAGAGGCTGATGCCGCTTTTGGTGATGTCGATGCCGGTCTCTTCGTGAAGCTCTCGCTTCGCTCCGTCCTGCCAGGTTTCACCGAGATCGAGATATCCTCCGGGGAGGGTGAGGGTGCCTTTGCTCGGTTCGATGTTTCGGCGGATGACGACCAGGCCGCCTGCGACCGGCAGCAGGACAACGACCACCGGGAGGGGATTCAGGTAGCTGGTGTTGCCGCAGCCATGGCACTGTCTGGGCCAGGGGGCAGAGTCGGGAAAGCGGCTCCCGCAATAGGAACAGTGTGAATTTTTTTCTGGCATGAAATATCCTTGATCGTCATCGTTGCCACCGTGGTTTCTGTGTGGCACTCTTATTGCTCATCTTGTTGTTTAATTATAAGCTCTCTTGGTCTGGATCAGAGGAATTACAAATACAAAACCGAAAAAAGGTGAAGCTATGAGTGACGCTCCGAATACCCGCATCCGCCTTTACGGCAACCTGCATACCCTGCGCCGTGAGCGCGGACTCCCCACCGTGGCCGAGATCTGGCTGCCGCCGGAGGGGCGCACCGGCTTCGAGGTCGCTGAAATTCTCGATCTGCCGACGGACCGCATGGAGGGGGTGTTCTGCAACCATCGCGCCTACGGGCTCGACCGCATTCTGCGCCCTGGCGACGAGATCGCCTTTATCCCCACCGGCGTGCCCGGACCCCACCGCTTCATGCTCGGCATCCACGCGGCCGGCAAGGGGCACCTGCCGGACTGAGGGCCCCACCGCCCTTTGTCCTGCCCCCGGTCAGCCCCTTTTTCAAAAAAATATTACCAAAGCGGTTCTTCGGAGCCGCTTTTTTTTTATGCTGCATGATTGAAAACCAAACGTGGGTTGATTTGGCCTTGTGGACAAATTACCTACTGTGGAGAAAGTCACCACCTGCTTGTCGTAAGGATCGGCCAGGGATTCTGTTTTTGCCCAATTTCTCCACACCTGGTGAGGTCTGTTCCCTGTCCGATTATGCCTCACCTGCGATAAGTATACGGATAAACCGGTGTTCTGATGTTTGGCATTGCCGTTGCAAAGTATGGTAATCAAGAGGCGCAACGCAATTTGCGCGACACTGCTAACCAAAGGAGAACAAAAATGGAAAACAAAGTCGAAATCGAAAGCCTGGAAAACGAAGTAACCACCGAAGAGCCCTGCGTACTGGAAGAGATTCAGGTTGAAGAGCTCGCCATCGACGGCATCTGCGGGGTTTACTAAGATGGCTGCGGCAGGCATACGGCTGCATCCCGCCTGCCGCGTGCGGCAGGAAAA
>CALZIC010000052.1 GCA_945787285.1 uncultured Desulfuromonadales bacterium | reverse complement strand
TGCAGAACCAGGAACCAATCCGAGAGCATCCGTCATGTCTTTTAAATGGAAAGCCAACAGCCTGATTTACATTTCGTGTCTTCTGGCCCTGCTGTTGGCGGTTACCAGCTGGCGGGCTCAGCTCTGGCTCGATTCACGGGCCAAAGACGCGTACGGCAAGACGATCGCCAGCGTGCTTCAAACCTCCCGCCAGGCGCTCACGTCCTGGGCCAAAGAACACCGCTCGACGGCGAGGTTCTGGGCCAACACGCCTGAGCTCGTTGCCCTCACCGAACAGCTGCTGACACTCCCTGCAGAGTCACAACAGCTCTCCCACGCCCCGGCCCACCATGCCCTGCAAAACTTTTTTCGCCGTGTCCACCAGGAAGGAGACTATCGGGGCTTTCTGATTATCGGACCTGGCGATATCAATCTCGGTTCCAGTCGCGTACAGAACATCGGCCAGAAATGCCTTTTAAGCGATCAGCCCAATTTTCTCGCCCGGATTCGCTCCGGCCAGACCGCCCTGAGCCTTGTCATGCCTTCGGATATTCCCCAACTGGATGAAGCAGGCGTGTTGCGCGAGGGCCTCCCCACCATGTTCGCAGGGGCCCCGGTCAGAAACAAAGACGGGGAAATTATCGCGGCCTTTGCATTCCGGATCGAGCCGAAGGCCGACTTCACCATGCTTCTTCAACGCGGGCGTCTCGGGGAGAGCGGGGAAACCTACGCCTTTGACCACACGGGAAAACTGATCACCGAAAGCCGGTTCGACGACCTGATGCGGTCGGTCGGCCTTCTGCAACCGGAACAGACCTCGATTCTCAATATCCGGATCAGGGATCCGGGCATCGACCTGACAAGGGGGGAGCCCCCTCCGGGGGCGATCGACCGCAGACCGCTGACCCGCATGGCGGCCAGCGCCATCGCCCGCCAGGACGGCATGGACCTCTCGGGATACAGGAATTACCGGGGTAGCCAGGTCGTCGGAGCATGGCTGTGGGATGAAGATCTCGGTTTCGGAATAGCGACGGAAATCGACAAGTCCGAGGCTTTTTACGCCCAGCATGTACAACAGGTGGTGAACACCCTGCTGACCCTGTTCGCCATCGGTCTGCTGATTGGATTGGCCTCGGTCTCCAATCGCAACCGCAAGCGCATCGAGGCCAGTCAGGATCGACTCAAAGAAGTCAATCGCGAGCTCGAATCGTTCGTTTACACGGTCTCCCACGACCTTCGCTCCCCTCTGACCCCCATCATCGGCTTTGCCCAGTTTCTCAAGGAACAATACGACAGCCGCCTCGACGCCCAGGCCCATACCTGCCTCGATGAAATCGAGAAACAGGGGGAGAAAATGCTCTCCCTGCTCGAAGACCTGCTCGATCTGGCCAAGGTCGGCTGCCTCAAACGCCCGGGCCGTCCGGTCGACACCATGGCGGTCTACCGGGAAGTTATTGAGGGGTTCGGGGAGCAGGGAGGGGCAAAAGACTTCACAGTCCCCCCCGAACATCTTCCCTCGGTTTTCATCCCGGAAACCCTCTTGTCCCAGGTGTTCACCAACCTGATCGGCAACGCTCTGAGGTATGCCGGCCCCGAGGGTGCCCGGATCGAGGTCGGCGGCTACCGAAAGGGATGGACCGTCCGCATCTATGTGCTCGATCACGGACCGGGGATCCCGCAGCAGGAAAAGGAGAAAGTGTTTGACGTCTTCTTTCGCGGCCAGGCGTCGAAGCAGACGGCAGGCACCGGCATCGGCCTGGCAACCGTGCAGAAAATAGCGCGACTTTACAGCGGCAACGCCTGGGTGGAGGATACCCCCGGGGGGGGGGCGACCATCTGGATCGAGTTTCAAGACGCGCCAATGGATGAGTGAGCAGTCCCAATGGAAAGCATTGCATAGGGCATTTGACATCCTCCCCCCGGCTGTTGGAGAATGGGCGGGACTGTTATCACTTCCCCATTACGAGGCTACGCACCACAGATGAACGACATCGAATCGACCCTGCCCCTTGGTAAAACCACCATTTACAAATCCGAATACGACCCGTCCCTGCTCTGCCCCGTCCCTCGCCGGCTCAAGCGCGATGAAATAGGCATCACCAGCCCGCTGCCCTTTGCGGGGTACGACATCTGGAACGCCTACGAACTCTCCTGGCTCACCCCCAAGGGCAAGCCGGTGGTCGCCATGGGCGAATTCCGCATCCCCTGCGAATCGGAGAACCTGATCGAGTCCAAGTCGTTCAAGCTCTACCTCAATTCGCTGAACCAGACCCGCTTCGCCACCTTCGAGCAGGTCGGTCAGGTGCTTGCCGAAGACCTCGGGCGGGTGGCCGGAGCCCCTGTCGAGGTGCGCCTGACCGACAGCCGGGAATTTGCGGACCAGGGAATCACCACGCTGCCGGGAACCTGCATCGACGGACTCGACATCGAAGTCTCCGACTACGCCCTCGACCCGACGGTCCTTGACGGGGCCGCAGAGCCCGGCAGTCTCGTCGAGGAGCAACTGCACAGCCACCTGCTCAAGAGCAACTGCCTGGTGACCAGCCAGCCCGACTGGGCCAGCGTGCTGATCCGATATCGCGGGCCGAAGATCGCCCGCGAGGCCCTGCTGCGCTACCTGATTTCCTTTCGCCAGCACAATGAATTCCACGAACAGTGCGTCGAGCGGATCTTCGCCGACCTGATGCGCTACTGCGGCCCCGAACAGCTCACGGTCTACGCCCGTTACACCCGGCGCGGCGGCCTCGATATCAACCCCTTTCGCAGCAACTTCGAAACACAGATCGAAAACCTGCGCCTTGCGCGGCAGTAACGCTGCTTAGGGTGGTTTTGGGGTCACTTAAACAGCAAGAACCTCCAGTTTCTATTTGAACAAGAAACCCTTGTTTAACGGGCTGCTTTTCGAGCAGCGCCCTTGTGTTGCGGACAAATCCCTAGAAAATCCAGGATTCCCCTGTGTCAGCATAGCTGTCGGACACAACCGCAGGTCCACCTACCTTGATCCCTCTTCACTTCTTTTATGACAGTTGAATAAGGACACCTTGCCTTAATTTGTCCAAGCTAAGATTTTTCTGCCATCAAAGATGAAAAAAGGTTAAGATTGCATTGCGATTTTTTCTCATCACCTTTTGAGGAGGTAAAAATGAAAAGACTTATTTTTGCGGTGCTGGGTCTGCTGCTGATGTCTGGGATGGCCTGGGCTGCCGAGCAGGAGGAGTCATGCATTACCTGTCACAGTGAATTAACCCCCGGACAAGTAGCCGACTGGCGGGTCAGTGCTCATGCCGCAAATGACATCACCTGCTCCGCCTGCCATGGCGAAGAACACCAGAGCGCCGATGATGTGGCCAAAGCAGTTTTTCCCGATGAGCAGGTGTGCGAGGAGTGTCACTCTGAACAGTTCGAGCAATTTTCCAAGGGCAAGCACAACCATGGCTGGACCTCTCTGAACGCTATGCCTATTACCCATGTCGAGCCTGACGAGCTGATGGAAGGTGGTCGCGGCTGCGGGGGCTGCCATAACATGGGAATAAAAACGGAGGCGCAAAAGGCCGAGCAACTGGCCAAGGGATACCGTTACCAGACCAACTCCTGCGACGAATGCCACACCCGCCACAGTTTTTCCAAAAAAGAAGCCAAAGACCCACGGGCCTGCCAGCAGTGCCACATGGGCTACGATCATCCCCAGTGGGAGATGTGGAGCAGCTCCAAGCACGGCAGCCGATGGCTTGCCAGAAATTCAGGAAATCTGCCTGAAGGGGCCCCGGCACCGACCTGCCAGGACTGCCATATGACCGGTGGCGATCACAACAACCATACCGCCTGGGGCTTCCTCGGGGTGCGCCTGCCGTTGCCGGAGGATCCCCAGTGGAAGGCCGACCAGGTCACTATCCTCAAGGCTCTTGGCGTGTTGAACCCTGAGACGGGCGAGCCGACGGCGCGTCTTGAGGCAGTAAAAGCGGTCGATATGGCGCGTCTGACCAAGGAAGACTTCGATCGGGAGCGGGAAAAGATGATCGGCAACTGCAAGAAGTGCCACTCCGAAACCTATGCCCGCAAGCAGTTCGAGATGGGTGACAAGATGATGCAGAAAGCGGATGTCCTGATGGCTAAGGCGATTCGCATCGTGGCCGCCCTGTACAAGGACGGCATCATCAAAAAACCAGCCGATTACGCCTTTGCCTATCCCGACTTTTTGTATTTCATGCGTACCAATGGTGCCAACATCGATGGCATGTCCCATATCGACCAGGTGCTGTTTGAGATGTACATGAAGCACCGCATGCGCACCTATCAGGGGCAGTTCCACTTCAACCCCGACTACGCCTACTGGTATGGGTGGGCCATGATGACCAAGGCCCTGGGTGAGATCGAAGAACTCGACAGGATCCTGCGTGCAACCCACGCTAAAGCACACTGACGACAAAGCGGTTGATATTCAAAAGCCCGGAGGAAACTCCAGGGCAAACAAAAAACGGCCCCGCCAGAATTGGCGGGGCCGCAGCATTTCGACGGTCAGAGGCGAAACGCTGATGATTTGGTGAACAGCATAGGCGATAACCAGAAAGACGACCGTCTGCTGCAGAAGATCAAGGACCAGTGTCATGGTATACGGTCCGATCAAAGACGTTTCCCGCAAAACAGGGCCCGGGCGAAAATGGGCACGTCCCTGTTATCTTTGAAGAATTGGCACGAACCGTCAGCGACCGTGATCCGTCCCCGATTTTTTTTATTGAGAACTCTTTTCCCACATGGCAAAATACCCTTTTTAGCAATCGCCAATTAACTATTTTCAGGAAAAATGATTCAAAAATGAAGAAGAAAATTCTGGTTGTTGAAGATAACAAGGCGACGCTGGCCATCACCACCACGTTGCTCAATTCCGAGGGGTACGAAACCCGGGGTGTTCAGAGCGGCCTGACGGCCCTGTCGGTTCTGAAGGAAATGACCCCTGACCTGGTACTGCTCGACATCATGCTCCCCGGTATGGACGGGTTCAAGGTCTGCCAGCATATCAAAACGGCCCCCTCGACCCGCGACATTCCGGTGGTCATGATTTCAGCCAAAGACACCAAAGACGACCGGGACCGTGGAAACCGGGCCGGCGCAGACTGCTACATCACCAAACCCTACAGTTCCGATGATGCCCTGCACGTTATCCGCCGGCTTCTGAGCCCGACCAACTGAACGACCCGCCCCAGAAGTTCCCTCCCCTTTCCCGCCCGGCGTCCTGCGCCAGCGGATGCCCCCCTAAAGTGCCTGGGCCAGAAATTCCGTCAGTATCGCGGTCACCTCGGCCGGCCGCTCGAGGTTGCTGACATGGCCGGCGTCTTCGACCACCTCCAACCGCCCTCCGGGGATAGCTTTGGCCATGGCCCGGGACTCGTGGGGCGGCCGGGAAAGGTCATCGGCCCCGACCACCACCAGCGACGGCATGGAGATGTCACCGAGACGCTCGAAAACCGAATTGCGTGAAAAGATTCCCCGCCCGATGCTGAGAATTCCCGGGAGGCGTTCTGCGCTCAAAGAGCCGAGACGCTGCCTGAGGTTTTGGACCAGCTGCGGTTTTTCGGCCAGGGTGACGGGCGAGAAAAAGAGCGGCACGATGGCGTCGATCATCGGCGCGGGGATGGTGCCGGCCTGTTCGATGGCGTCCATCATCTGAAAGTAGCGGGCGCGGGTTTCCTCCGGCTCGGGGCCGACGAAGCTGTCCATGATCACCAGGGCCTTGACCGCCTCGGGGTAATCGAGGGCCAGGTGGGTGCCCCACATGCCGCCGACCGACAGGCCGAGCACCGCAAACTTATTCAACCCGAGGGCCTGGACGAAGGCCCAGTAGTCCTGCGCCAGCGCCTCCACCGGGTACGGTTCCCCTTCGACCGCCGCGGAGCGGCCGTGGCCCCAGAGATCCGGAACGATGCAGCGGTACTGCCGTGAGAGGGCCTCGACCTGCGGTTCCCACATGGCGTCATCCCACAGGTAACTGTGCCCGAACAGCAGAGGGAACCCCTCGCCGCGATCCTCGTAGTAGAGCTCTTTGTCGTTAATCGTGATACAGGGCATGCCTATCCTTCCTTGAAAGTTTTTTAATTGGCCCCATCCCCGGGACAGGCCAAATTCACTGGTTTCAACCAGGGGACACGGATTTTAAACCCTGAGGCACCCCTTTTTCCAGGGCTGACTTTCAGATTTTCTCCGCGATTTTGCGGCCCGAGTGAGCACAGCGAACGGGCGTGAACCTGATTTATTGTGGTTTTAATGCTGTAGAGCCGGGCTGGGAGGCTTATACGAGTTGCTCCAGCAGAAACTCGGTCTGCAGCTCCAGCACATGGGCCCGCAACTCCCCCTGGTAGGGGTCAAAATGACCGCAATCGAACACATGGTAGCGGCAGTCGGGGATTTTTTTCGCCGTTTTGCGCGCGGTGCGCTCGGGGGTCAGAGCGTCGTGGCGGGCCGCGATCATCAGCACAGGGCAGCGGAGTCTGCCCGCCTTCAGAAAAGGATTATAGGCCGGCACTTGCAGCAAAATCCCGGCGGGACAGCTGTTCTGCCAGCCGGAGCCTTCGGGGATCAGGGCGGTAAAGCCGGCATAGGCATCGGGAGTGTTCATGGCGGCAAATTCGCCGGGGAGGCCGACCACCTTGACCCGGTACGGACCGGCGCCGCACGTCCTGCGGAACATGTCCCGGGTGCCGGCGGCAATCGCCCTGGCGAGGTAGCCGGGGGAAAGGTGGCAGAAGGCGGCGATACCGGAGGTGAAAGGGACCTGGGAAACCACCGCCCGCAGCTGCGGATGCCGCGCGGCGGTGACGAGAACGTGTCCGCCGCTGAAGGACGTCCCCCACAGGGCCACTCTCGCACCATCGACCTCCGCAAGCCCTTCGACATGCGCCAGGGCGCTCTGCCAGTCCTGCACATGCCGAAACGGGTCGACCATATTTCGCGGTTCCCCCTCGCTTTCACCGAAACAGCGGTAGTCGAAAAGAAAGACTGCCAGCCCATGGCCGGCGAAATGTTCGGCAAACGGCGCCAGACCGAAACATCTTTCGGCACCAAACCCGTGAGCCATGACAATGACCGGAGGCTTTTCCGCCCCTTGCGGCAGATACAGCTCCCCCCAGCAGAGCGTCCCCCGGGAACGAAAGCTTGATCTGGATATCGAAAAGGCGGCACCTGGCATCGGAAGCCTGTCCATACCGAAAAAAAGCGATTGATTCAGAGATGAAAACCGGGCAGAAGCGGTCTAATTCATCACCCACTCCCTGGCCTGTTCGAGGGAAGGAAAGACTTCCGTCTGCCAGGGCAGATCCTCGACGAATTTGCTGTAAAGAGCTGCATACTCGTAAAAGGCTTCGTTTTGAGTCACAAAAGCGATCTTGATTTTGGGATTGCTTCTGGCACTGGCCTTATCGAGATAGGCCACCTTTTTGATGTTTAGCTCATCGAGTTCAACACCTTCGACCTGAGAAAAATCGTTGATCACATATTTAAGCTCATCGAATCGCGGGTCTCCGTACACCCTGAGCACTGCCTGCAAAATTTCCCGGGATGTCACGATCCCTGAAAATTCGCGATAAAGGCCCTTAGGCTCCCATACTGCTTTATTCGGCATTGTCCCCTCGTGCGGATTCGGCAAGAACCCTTTGATTTAATTCAAAAAAAATAAAATATTAAAGCGTCTGGCTCAAACAGGGGCCTGGCGATAGATCACATCGACCACGTTGCGGACATAGCGCTCGTCACTGAGGCCCTCGGTCGTCTCGGGAGGAAATGGAACGATCACCCGGTAGTGGTCGGCCAGGGTTTTAAAGAGCGCAATTCGGGCCCCTGCCTCCAGCTCGTCCCTCCGCACCAGTGCCTGCAGTCCAAGAGCGGCATCGGCGGCCGATATGTTCTGACGCAGGCGCGCCACCAGGTGCGGATAGCCGCGCAGGGAATTGTACTTGTCCGGGAAGAGTTTGTCGATATCGGGGATCGATATTTTTGGATTTCGAACCACGATGGTGTGGGCGGCCAGATCCCCCAGGCGCTGAAATTTGCGGTTCGCCAGACAGGCGACGCCGCCGACCAGGTAGCAATAGGGCAGGCTGTCGACCACCCGCAGCAGGTTTCGCACCACCACCTGGCTGAACTGCAGCTTGAGACCTTTGCGGTCCATAACCCGCAGGCGCAGCATCCGCTTGCCAAGGGTCTGTCCATGCCGGTACCACTCGAACAAGATGGCATAGCCCATCGAAACGACGAAGCTGGCCATGATGTAAAAGGCCATGCCGACATCGGAACTGACCGAGGAAAGGGCCTTGACCAGCGCGCCGACCAGGCTCAGCATCCCCCAGATGCACAGGCAGTCGATCAGCCAGGCAAGAAACCGGACGACCGGTCCGGCCAGCACCAGGGAGAACTCGACTCCTTCGGGGGTACGGACGGTGAGGATGTTATCGCGCCGGTTCGCCATCGGCCCCTCCTTTTTCGCCGCTGGCTTGCGGCGCCGAGGCGCCCCCCTTGGTCAGAAAGAGGGTCAGCGCAAGAAGTTCGATCAGCCCGAAGCCGATTTTCAGTCCGTAGGGAAGGACCGGCTCGTGGTACTGGGAGACAAACGCCTCGACGATGCCGGCGAAAACCAGCAGCACGGCCACGCCGCCGATCAGCGTCATCAGGTCGAACGCGTTGCGCCGCATGCGCAACCCCAGCGGCAGGCCGCTGCTGCGGTCGAGGACGGTTTTGGCCAGCACCAGCCCGGCCTGCCCGGCGATCAGGATGGCCGGGATTTCAACCACCCCGTGAGGCAGAAGCCAGCCGAGCAGAAACTCGGTCTCCCCGGCCAGGATATAATCGAAAAAGACCGCGCCGAGGATGACCCCGTTGTAGAAAAGGAGGATCAGGGTGCCGATGCCCCAGGTGATGCCGAGGGACATGGCAAAAATGGAGACTTTGGTGTTATGGGTCATCAGGTAACTGGAAAAGGTCGACTTGCCCTCGCCGATATGGGTGGGGAGACGGCTTTCCTCGGCGGCGACCCGCTCCGAAGGGCTGCCGTGCAGATGGTCGAAGGGGAGGAGCACCTCCTTGCTCGCCGGATCGATCACCAGTGCCAGCGCGCCGAAGGCGCAACCGACCAGAGTCACCAGCAGGGCGAACTGGAAAGCCCGCAGGTGGCGGCGGAAGGTCTGGGGAAAGGTGGTGAAAAACCAGCGCAAAGGAAAAAAGCGATGCTGCCGTCGGCGCACCTCGTGGACCTCTCCGAAGGCCCTGGCCACCAGCGAATCGAGGTAGCGTCTGATTTCCGGTTCTCTGGCAAAGCCCTGCAACCGAGACAGGGCCGATGAGGTGCGCTGGTAAAGGTAGTGAAACCGTTTGATCTCGGCGAGATCCTGGTTCGCCTCCGGGTCGGCGGCCATGCGGTCGAGCATCGCCTCGAACTCGTCCCAGTAGGGGCGCTCTTCATGGATAAACCGTTCGAGATCGACTATCACAACACCTGCCTCCGCTTGACGTTGATGTACTGGGATACCAGCTCGACGCTCAGTTTATCCTCTTCCAGCAGATGGAAGTCGACCCCCTGGGTCTTCAGGCTGCGCCCGAGTTCCCGCAGGCTCTGCCAGATCAGGTGTCCTCCCAGGCAGGGATAGAGATCTTCCGCGGTCGCCACCTGCGCATCTGAAAAGAGCGACCTGGCCGCCTGGGGCCTGAGCATGTTGACCAGAACCAGGTGACGACGGTTGACCAGGGACAGATCCTTTTCGAACGCCTCGGCCAGGGCCGACTCATCGAGGCAGGTGAGCATCAGCACCAGGGCGCGCCTGCGCAACCGAAGGCTGAGAAAGCTTGCCAACTCGCCAAAATCGGGGTTGACGTTCTGCGGATGAAGATGGACAAGGGCGTCCTGGCAAACCCGAAAGTGGGGCTTGCCCGACTTGGCGCGGACAAAGCTGTGCACCCGATCGCTGAAGGTCACCAGGCCGAACAGGTCTCCCTGCTGCTGGGCAACCAGGTTCAGCACCAGGGCGGCGGAAATGTAGCGCTCGAGCACCGACTGGCCGCCGCTGTCTCTGGCGCTGAGCCGCGAAGCGTCGATGACCACGTAGATCTCCTGGGTGCGCTCGATCTGGTACTGCTTGGTCACCAGGGCTCCGCGTTTGGCGGTCCCCCGCCAGTGAATATCGTTGAGACTGTCTCCGGGAAGGTATTCCCGCAGCTTTTCGAATTCTCTGCCCTGACCGACCTGGCGATGCAGATGCAGCCCGAGAATCCCCCGGTTGAGAAAGAGGGCCGCCAGCCGCTTCTGCTCCGCGGCCAGGTTCGGATAGACATGAACGGAGCTCGCAAGGGGGCGGGACTCCTGCCTGACCCAGAAGCCCAGCGGGGAGCGGGCCTGAAGCTGGCACCGCTGCAGGGCAAATTGACCCCGTCGCTCAGGGCACACCGGCCAGGCGACTTTGACCCGGGCCTGCTCACTGCAGAGATCGACCATGGTGTCGTCCCAGGGCGAGGTCAATTCCGACGGCAGCTCTAAACCGATACGCACTCTGTGCTGGACCTTGCGGCTGCTGTCGACATGAAAATCGCACTCCGCGGAGCGGCGGTGGGTCAGGTTGTAGCGTTCCGGCACCTCGATGCACACCCCGGTAAGTACCCGGCGTGCCAGCCAGGCATCGACGCCGAACAGCACCAGCAAAACCGCGGCGGCCAGCACCGACCAGCCCAGGGTTCCGGGCACCAGGGCCGCGACCAGGGATGCGGGGAGCATGACCCCAGCGAAAAGAAGCAGGAGCCTGTTGGCAGGAAGCATCATCGCGGGACCGCGACCTCCTCGAGCAGGGAGCAGACCACCTCGGCTGCGGTGAGCCCTTCGATCTCGTACTCGGGGCGCAGCACCAGGCGGTGTTCGAGAACCGGCACCGCCAGACGCTTGATATCCTCGGGGGTAACGAAATCGCGACCGCACAGTATCGCCATGGCCCGCGCTCCCAGCACCAGGGCCTGGGTGGCCCGGGGACCGGCGCCGACCAGAATCCGCGGCTCATCCCGGGTAGTGCGGACAATGTTCACGATGTAGTCGACCAGCTCGTCCTTGACCCTGACCACCTCAAGGGCACTGCGCAGCTTCGGCAGATCTTCGGCCGAGAGCAGGGGGTTCACCCCGCCGCCGGAAAGGATCTTTTCCGGGGTGGCGGCCGAGAGCATTTTGCGGGCCAGCCGCTGCTCCTCCTCCAGGCTCGGCCCCTGCATGGTGATCTTGACCATGAAACGGTCCTTCTGGGCCTCGGGCAGGGGGTAGGTCCCTTCGAATTCGATCGGGTTCTGGGTGGCGAAAACGGTGAAGTTCGGCGACAGGGCGTAGGTTTTTCGGTCGATGCTCACGGTGCGCTCCTGCATCGCCTGCAGCAGGGCCGACTGGGTCTTGGCCGGGGCCCGGTTGATTTCGTCGGCCAGCAGAAAGCCGGTAAAGACCGGACCGCGCACCAGGGTGAACTCCTGGCTCTTCATGTTGAAGACGTGGGTGCCGGTGATATCGGCCGGCATCAGGTCGGGGGTAAACTGGATGCGCCCGAAGCTGTCCCCCATGATTCGGGCCAGGGTCCTCACCAGCAGGGTCTTGCCTATTCCCGGGACCCCCTCGATCAGGGCATGCTGTCCCGACAACAGGGTCACCAGAGCCAGGTCGATGACCTCTTCCTGGCCGATAATGACCTTGGCCGTCTCCGATTTGATCCGACCAAGGATCTCCTGCAACTGCGTTATTTCCATAAATGCTTCCTCTCTGCCAGAAATCCGGCAATTTTCTTGTAACTGGCAAGCACGTTGCGCTCCCGCGAGGGGCGGGCCTGTTCGGCCTCCACCACCTTACGG
>CALZIC010000051.1 GCA_945787285.1 uncultured Desulfuromonadales bacterium | reverse complement strand
GGTTTTCCGACCAAGATATCCGACACCTAATTGAGGCTATAAGGCAAAGGCAAAGGAAAATGAAAAGGAAATAACATCTAAGCTAGCCTGTTCTGGATGAAATAAGCTGAGTGGGCACCCTTGATCTTACGAGTGTCAGAAGCCCCCTGTATTAAAATACAGGGTATATAGGACAGCCTCATTTCCACCCGGAAATCACGGCCCAAACAATACAGAACAACTTATAGGACGTTTTCCGCGGCTGTTCTAGATTGCAGGGGTTGTATGAATCTGGCGATCTCACCCCTTTGCTTCCTACCCAAACAATCTGAAACAACTTATCAGACAAACGATGTGTCAGCCTTAACCCAACTCCACCAGTCGAGACGCTAAGAACAGGCGGACGGATCCTCTGGCTTGGGTCCGCGTTAGTGTCGAAAAGGCCTGAAGCCTGTGATTGCAGGTCTTTTTTCCATTGACCCACTTAGGCGGGTTCATTCACCGTCTTGACGCCTCGGATCATTTCAAGCGCTTCTTTTGCATAGTGCAGGCTGCTGAGACTTTTACGACTTTTTCCGCCTATCACCTGCTCGTTTTTGCTGCAGGCTACCACCTTGAACTATTGTCCGGAAACTGGGGTCCAGTATCGAGGGGGTTGACATGTGCAACCAGACAGCCTAGGATTGGTCCTACCATTACTTAGCCATTTTAATCCTACATTCCCATCGCAAGCTAATAAAAGCTGATTTATTCCGAATTTAAAGGGTCTTCCCCGGCTTTTATGATTTTCGCCGAGTGAGGCTCTTTGGCCTCTCTTTTTTTGGTAGGACCATTAGGTCGGGAGATAGACAACTCATGAGCACGGAATCCCTATTTACACCGGTCCGAGTCGGTCGCGCCGGCGAGGATGTCGCCCTGCAGATCGAAGCGGCCATTCTGGACGAAAAGATTCTGCCCGGGGAAAGTCTGCCCAGTGAGCGGGAACTGCAGGCCCAGTTTCAAACCGGCCGGGGGGTGATCAGGGAGGCCATGCGCGCCCTCAAACAAAAGGGCTTGATTGAAATTCGCAAAGGCGCCAAGGGTGGGGCCTACGTCAAGCAGATTGATGTCGCAAACGTCAGCGAATCCCTGGCCCTGTTTCTGAAGCAGCAGCATGTCGGCCTTGCCCATATCGCCGAATTTCGCGAGAGCATCGACCGCACTATCACAACTTTGGCGATGGCCCGCGCCGACGCCGCCGAAAAACAACAGCTTGTGGCAAAAGCCGAAAAGCTGCTGGAGTGTCTTGACCAGTCAGAACCGGACATGGGGACGCTGGGGGAGATGGACCGAGAACTGAACATCCGCCTGGCCAAAATGACCAAAAACCCGGTCTTCGAATGGATCATGCAGGCTCTGCAGCTCGGTTTCAGCTCCCAGGATTACGCCTTGTATGAGGACCCGGATTATCGAGAAAAAACGGCCGTGAACTGGGTCGAAACGGCCAGACATATTGCGGCCAATGAGCCGCTGCGGGCGCTTTCTTCGATCGGTGCGCACTACGCCATGCTGCAGCGCTGCGCGCCGGAAGCAAGTGGCGCCCCCCGGCCAGCATCCCCGCTGACCGATAAACAGAGATGTAACGACATCGAGACTTTTGATGAAAACGACGAGGTGAACAGACCATGAACAAGCAGATGTACGACTATATCATTATCGGCGGCGGCTCCGCAGGCAGCGTGCTGGCCAACCGCCTGAGCGCAAACCCGAAACACAAGGTGCTAGTTCTCGAGGCGGGCAAGCCCGACTACAAGTTTGATTTCCGGATCCACATGCCGGCAGCGCTGACCTATCTGCTGACCGACAAGACCTACAACTGGCTTTACGAATCGGCCCCCGAGCCGCAGATGCACAATCGCCGCATCGCCCAGCCTCGCGGCAAGGTCCTCGGCGGATCGAGCTGCATCAACGGGATGATCTATATCCGCGGCAACGCCATGGATTACGAAAAATGGGGCAAAAACAAGGGGCTCGAAAACTGGGACTACGCCCACTGCCTGCCCTACTTCAGAAAGTTCGAAACCCGCCTGCAGGGGGCGGACGAATACCACGGCTCGAACGGCCCTCTTGCCCTGGCCACGCCGGAGTGCGACAACCCGCTGTTCGAGGCCTTCTTCAAGGCAGGCGAGCAGATCGGCTATCCACTCACCAGCGATGTCAACGGCTACCAGCAGGAAGGCTTCGGCCGCTTCGACCAGAACATCTACCGGGGGCGCCGCCATAACGCCGCCCGCGCCTATGTTCACCCGGTCAAGAACCGCTCGAACCTCACCGTCAAGTGCCGGGCACTGGCGACGCGCATCCTCTTCGAGGGCAAAAAAGCGGTCGGCGTGGAATACACCCGGGGCGGCAAGACCCACAAGGCCTACGGGGGCGAAATCATCTCTTGCAGCGGGGCCATCAACTCTCCCCAGCTGCTGCAGCTCTCCGGCATCGGGAACGGCGAGCATCTCAGCAGCCTCGGCATCGAGGTGGTCCACAATCTCCCCGGGGTCGGCGAGAACCTGCAAGACCATCTGGAACTCTATGTTCAGTACGCCTGCAAAAAGCCGGTCAGCATGTACCCGGCCCTCCAGTGGTACAACCAGCCGAAGATCGGTTTTGACTGGCTGTTCCGCCGCAAGGGCGCGGCGGCCACCAACCACTTCGAAGCCGGGGGCTTTATTCGCGGCAACGAAGAGGTCGCCTATCCCAACCTGCAATTCCATTTTCTCCCGATCGCCATCCGCTACGATGGCTCGGCACCCGCCCAGGGGCACGGCTTTCAGCTGCATGTCGGACCGATGAATACCGATGTGCGCGGCCACGTCAAGATCAAGTCGAACCGGGCTGCCGAGTACCCGGAGATCTTCTTCAACTACCTGTCCACCGAGCAGGAAAAGCGCGAATGGGTGGAAGCCATCAAGTGCTCGCGGCGCATCATCGCCCAGGCGGCTTTCGATGACCTGCGTGGCGAGGAACTGTCCCCCGGTCCGGAGGCGCAGACCGACGAGGAGATTCTCGATTTCGTCGCACGCGAGGGCGAAAGCGCCTACCATCCCAGCTGTACCTGCAAGATGGGCTACGACGAGATGGCCGTAGTCGATGCCGATCTCAGGGTCCACGGGGTAGAGAATTTGCGGGTGGTCGATGCCTCGATCTTCCCCTCGATCACCAATGGCAACATCTACGCCCCGGTGATGATGGTGGCGGAAAAGGCCGCCGACCTGATCCTCGGCAATGCTCCGGAAGCTCCTTCGCAGGCCGGTTTTTATCGCCATGCGGATGGGGCGGATAACCAATGAGTGCGATAACGCAGAGAATGTATATCGGTGGCCGCTGGGTTGCTGCCATTTCGGGGGGAACCCGTCAGATCATCAACCCGTTCAACCAGCAGGTGATCGCCGAAGTAGCCGAAGGGGGGCGCGAAGACGCCAAGGCCGCCATTGCTGCGGCGCGCCAGGCCTTCGATAGCGGTGTCTGGTCGGGCCGACCCGCCGCGGCCAGAGGTGCACTGCTCTATCGGTTGGCTGAACTCATCGAGCGGGATCGCGAGACGCTGGCCGAACTGGAAAGTCTCGACACCGGCAAGACTGTCGAAGAAAGCCGCTGGGACATGGACGATATTGCCGGCATCTTCCGTTACTATGCGGGGCTGGCCGACAAAGACGGCGGCGATGTCATCGAATCGCCGGTACCGGACTCAAGCAGCCTGGTGGTGCGCGAACCGGTCGGGGTCTGCGGACAGATCTCGCCGTGGAATTATCCCCTGCTGCAAGCCGCGTGGAAGATGGCTCCGGCCCTGGCGGCGGGCTGTACCGTCGTCATGAAACCGAGCGAAATCACCCCCCTGACGACCATCAAGGTTACGGAACTGGCCATCGAGGCCGGCTTCCCGGACGGGGTCGTCAATACCGTTCTCGGCCCCGGCAAGAGTGTCGGCGCCGAGATGGCGGAAAGCCCGGACGTCGACCTGATCTCCTTTACCGGCAGCATGCAGACCGGCAAGACGATCATGCGGGCGGCGAGCGGCAATGTGAAAAAGATCGCCCTGGAACTCGGTGGCAAAAACCCCAACATCATATTTGCCGACGCCGATCTCGACACCGCCGTCGACTACGCCCTCAACGGCGTCTTTTTCCATGCCGGACAGATCTGCTCGGCCGGTTGCCGCCTGATGGTCGAGGCGTCGATTCACGACAGCTTTGTCGCCAGACTCAAGGCCAGGATGGAAAAAATCCGCCTCGGCGACGGCTTTGCCGAGGGCACCCAGATGGGGCCGCTGGTCTCGGCGGAACACCGGGCCAAGGTCGAGGAGTATGTCCGGATCGCCAGGGAGGAGGGCGCGCGGCTCGAACTGGGCGGCAAGCGGCCGGAGGCCCCCGAGCTGAAGGACGGTTTCTTCTATCTGCCGACCCTCTTCACCGAGTGCACCAACGACATGCGGATCGTCCAGGAAGAGGTGTTCGGGCCGGTCATCACCGTGGAGATCTTCAGCAGCGAAGAGGAGGTGGTGCGTCGGGCCAACAGCACGATTTATGGCTTGGCCGCCGGTTTCTGGACCCGGGATCCGGACCGGATTCACCGGATGTCAAAAGGCCTGCGGTTCGGCACGGTGTGGGCGAATGATTTCAATGTCTACTTCACCCAGGCCCCCTGGGGCGGCTACAAGCAGTCCGGCCTCGGCCGGGAACTCGGCCGGATCGGGCTGGACGAATACACAGAGGTGAAGCACATCTTTCAGAACCACAATCCGAAACCTGTCAACTGGTTCGGCGTCTGATGTCCTGACCGGGCCGGCCCAGACCGGTCAGGGCCGGTCAATATTTACCTGAACAAGGAGAATTTCATGTTGTATCCGTTTCAACGGAGACTCATCATCTCATGCGTTTTACTCGCGGCCACCCTGTTGTTCGGCGGGACCGCTTTGGCTTCGAACAAGATACGCTTTGCCAGTGTCAGCTGGACGGGCGTGACCGTCAAGACCGAGCTGGGGGTGAAGATTCTCAACAGCCTCGGCTATAAAGCCTCCAAAATCAACCTTTCCGTGCCGATCGCCTTCAAGGCCATGGACATGGGGGATGCCGATATTTTCCTCGGCAACTGGATGCCCTCCATGGAAAGTATCGCGAACAAGTTTCTCGAAAAGGGTACGGTAATTCAACACGTGGCCAATATGCCCGGGGCGAAATACACCTTGGCGGCTCCCGCCTACGCCGTTGACGGTGGCCTGAAGGATTTTTCCGATATCGCCAAATACGCCGACCAGCTCGACCACAAGATCTACGGCATCGAACCCGGCAACGACGGCAACCAGATCATTCAATCGATGATCGACAAAAACATGTTCGGCCTCGGCGACTTCAAGCTGATAGCGACCAGTGAGCCGATCATGCTCTCCGAGGTCAAGAACTTCACCCGGCAGAAGAAGTGTGTGGTGTTTCTCGGCTGGTCGCCCCATTACATGAATCAGATCATCGACATGAAGTATCTCACCGGCAGCACCGCGGATACCTTCGGCGAGAACGACGGCACGGCCACTGTCTACACCAATATTCGCCGGGGCTTCGCCGAGGAACAGCCGAATGTCGCCCTTTTCCTCAAGGATTTCATCTTCCCCATTCCGATGATGAACGAGATCTCGAGCATGCTGAAGAACGACAAAAAGCTAAAACACGCCGAAGCCGGACTGACCTGGATCAAGCAGCACCCGGAGATCTACCGGGGCTGGCTCAAGAGGGTGAAAACCGTCGACGGCAAACCGGCCCTGCCGGTCTTCGAGGCATACCTTCAAAGCATTTGAACCGAAGCCAGTGCCTCCTGATCGAAGCATGAACAAAAAACCGCTCCTGTCCCGGGGTTATGCAGGGAAACGTGCGCATCCCTCCATACCCCCGGACAGGAGCCAGTTTTAGGGAATAAATACATTGAGAATTGAAAAACTTGTTTCACTGGCGATTATCGCTGTAGTTGCTATCGGTATCCTGTCGCCAAGTCAGTCCCAGGCAGCAATTTCTCTCTGGGACCAGGGCGGAGCCAAGGCCGGTCTCACTCTGGAAGCTGGCGCGGGCCTGTTTTTTAACGACAACGCCAACTTCGGCGCCGGACGCTTTTCCGACGGCGAAAAATCGGTCCAGTGGCAGGAAGGGTATTTCAAGCCGATCCTCGACCTTTCATATACGGCCGCCCAGGCCGGAACGTTTTACGGAGGCCTGAGCTTTGTCGCCACCGCAACCACCGGCGACGGCGACGCCGGCGATTTCTCGAACGACGATCCCGAAGAAATAGATTCCGAGCTGGGGTACATCGGGTGGAAATCAGGACAGTTGCTCTCTTTCCTTGGGGAAGACGCCGTGGATATCTCTATCGGTGAGCAGGAATTTGCCATCGGCGACGGATTCCTGATCATGGACGGTGCCTTCGATGGTGAGGACGGCGCCTACTGGCTCGCACCCCACCGGTCCTTCGACAAGACAGCGATATTGCGCCTCAATACCGCACCGGTCCGCGCGGATGTCTTCTACCTCAAGGCCGATGACGATTACGACAACACCGAGCTCCACGGCTTCAACCTCGAGTACGTCGATGAGCTGGGAACCCTCGGGGCGAGCTGGATGGCGGTCACCGATTCCGACCGGGGCGGATTCTACGAAAACCGCAAGGGGATGAAGGTCCTCAGCGTCCGGGCCCAGGGCACGCCCCTTGCCAACATCGGCCAGGAAGAGCTTTTCCTCTCTTTTGAATACGCCCGGCAAAGCCAGGGGGACCGGCTCGATGTGGACGCCGAAGGCTGGTACGGCGAAGCAGGCTACACCTTTTCGCAGAGTACCTGGACGCCGACCCTGAGTTACCGCTACGCCTTTTTCAGCGGCGACAAGGACCCGAGTGACGACCAATATGAATCCTTCGACCCGATGTTTTATGGTTTCAGCCGCGGCTGGGGGACTCACTTCATGGGCGAGATCACCGGGGAATACTTTCTGTTTAACAGCAACGAAAAAGTACACATGGTTCACCTGAACCTGCTACCCGGCGAAAAACTCTCCATCGGGGCGCTGTATTACGACTTCCGCCTGGACCGGAGCAACCTCTTCGGGGTTCCAGTATCGGACGACAAGTTTGCCGACGAGGTGAACCTTTACGCTGACTACGCGCTGAATGACAACCTGTATATCAGTGCTGTTTTTGCCTGGGCCACCCCCGGCACCGCCGCCAAAGAGTACACCGGCGGTAATGACGACTCCATGCTGTTCCAGGTGTATGCTGTTTTGACCTTTTAAGAAGTGTAAAAAACAAACAGGGGGTGCGGGCCAATCAGCTGCCACAGAGAAGGCCTGCGCCCCCTGCCCGAGAATCTTGAGAATCAACTCGCGGTCTCCGACGGCTTTAAAAATATCCGTACGCTCGCTAGCGTGCGAAGTGACATAACAGCCCACGCCGGCAAATTCATTGCGTAAAAAGATTATATATTTCAGCCTCTACCCACAGCTTCTGTGAAAGAGGCGAGTAAAACGCCCCCGGGAACCCCCCTCCTCCATTCGACCTCAAATCTCGGAAAGAGCAGCTACCATCAGCGGGGCAGAGCACCCAGCTCGGTCCCATTCGGAAACTATGGATGGGACTTGCGTAGTTTTCATATGGAAAACTAGTGATTTTTCGCAAGGTCAAGGAAATTAAGGGCTTGCTCGGAGACGTACACCGTACGTCGCACAAGCGAGGCTGCAGATTGACCCCGAAATTGCGGAAAAGGGCCGTTTCCGGATGCAAACCAGCTAGAGGAATATTTATGCCAATAAAGATCAAAGTCGAAAATCTCTACAAGGTCTTCGGCCCTCAGCCGAAAAAGGCGATGAAGATGCTCGGGGAGGGGCTTGAGAAGGACGCCATCCACGAGCGCACCGGAATGACCGTCGGGGTTCAGGACGCCAGCTTCGAGATCATGACCGGCGAGATCTTCGTCATCATGGGGCTCTCCGGTTCGGGGAAGTCGACAATGGTGCGCATGCTCAACCGCCTCATCGAGCCGACCACTGGCCACGTCCTCATCGACGGCCAGGATGTTGCGACCATGAGCGACGAGGATCTTGTCGAGATTCGACGCAAAAAGATGAGCATGGTCTTCCAGTCCTTCGCTTTGATGCCCCACATGAGCGTGCTCGAAAACGCTGCCTTCGGGCTGGAGATGGCCGGCGTCGACCGGAAGACCCGGAAAGAGAGAGCGATGGAGGCCCTCGAGCAGGTCGGGCTGGAGACTTACGCCGAGAGCCGTCCCGACGCGCTCTCCGGCGGCATGCAGCAGCGCGTCGGCCTGGCCCGAGGCCTTGCCGTCGACCCCGACGTGCTGCTCATGGACGAGGCCTTCTCCGCCCTCGATCCGCTGATCCGTTGCGAGATGCAGGACGAACTGCTGAAGCTTCAGACCAAGCACAAGCGCACCATCGTCTTCATCTCCCACGATCTCGACGAGGCAATGCGCATAGGCGATCGGATCGCCATCATGGAAGGGGGGCGCGTCGTCCAGGTCGGCACCCCCGAGGATATCCTGCAGCATCCGGCCAACGACTACGTCGAGGCCTTCTTCCGCGGCGTCGACCCCACCAACATCCTAACCGCCGGCGACATCGCCCGCAAAACCCAGGTGACCCTCATCCGCCATCCGGGGGACGGCCCCCGCGCCGGCCTGCAGCGCCTGATCAATCACGACCGAAACTTCGGTTACGTTCTCGATGCGGACAAGAAATTCGTCGGCCTCGTCTCCGCCGACTCCCTCCAGCTGGCGATTGACAACCCCGACGGCGGCAAGGACATCACCCGGGCGCTCCTCAGCGAGGCCAGGCCGGTGCGGGCGCAGGATTCGATGCAGGAAATCCTCCCCGAGATCACCTCGAAGCCGTGGCCGGTGCCGGTTCTCGACGACGAGGGCCGGTATCTCGGGGCGATTTCCAAAAATCTCTTTTTGCGCACCCTGCAGCGGGGCCAAAACGGCTAGGAGGCTGTCGGACTTAACATGAACCGACAGCCTCCCAGGCTCTTTTCTTCCTACGGAGTTGTTATTCAATATGCGTTTTTTTGAATTTGAAGACCGGGTGATCCCTCTCGACGATTGGGTCCAGAGCGGTGTCGACTGGCTTGTCGAGAATTATCGTGAACTCTTCCAGGTGCTCAAGGTGCCTATCGAAATGACTCTTCAGGGGTTCGAGTGGGCGCTGAACAGCCTGCCCCCCTCGGTGGTCATGCTCTTCTTCGTGCTGGTGGCCTGGCGCTATGCCGGCAAGAGGGTCTCCATCTTCACCCTGATGACCCTTCTGCTTGTCGGTTACCTCGGCCTCTGGGAGGACACCATGACGACCCTTTCCATGGTCCTTTGCTCCGTTCTCTTCTGCGGCATCTTCGGCATTCCCCTCGGCATCCTGGCCGGTCGTAGCGACCGCTTCGAGATGCTTCTGCGGCCCATGCTCGACGTCATGCAGACCACACCGCCATTCGTCTACCTGGTGCCGGTCGTCATGCTCTTCAGCATCGGCAGCGTTTCGGGGGTACTGGCGACCATCGTCTTCGCCCTGCCGCCGCTGATCCGTCTGACCAGCCTCGGCATACGTTCGGTTCACCCTGAGCTGGTAGAGGCCGCCATCGCCTTCGGTGCCACACCCTTCCAGGTGCTGCGCAAGGTCCAGTTCCCCCTAGCACTCCCCTCGGTGATGGCCGGGCTCAACCAGACCATCATGATGGCCCTCTCCATGGTCGTCATCGCCTCCCTCATCGGCGCCGGCGGCTTGGGGGGACCGGTGGTGCAGGGGCTGAACACCCTCGACATCGGCCTTGCCACCGTCGGCGGTCTCTGCATCGTGCTCATAGCCATGGTTCTCGACCGCATCACCCAGGGGATGGCCAAGAAGTAATCGACCGAACGATAACCACCGTCACATGAACAGGATGCAAAGATGAAACGTTTATTGCTGGCACTGCTCGTTCTGGCCCTGGCCGCTCCCGCCATAGCGTCCACCCAGGTTCCGGGTAAAGGGGTGAAGGTTAAACCGGCCCGAGCCACCTGGAACACCGGCTACTTTCAGGAGGCGTTGGTGCGCCGCGGCCTGGAGGAGCTCGGCTACAAGGTCATGAAGCCTGTGGAGCTGCCGAACCCGATCTTCTACCAGGCGTTGACGCTCGGCGACGTGGACTACTGGACCAACGGCTGGTTTCCGATGCACGACGCACAGCTTCCCAAGGGCTTCCACGACAAGGCCGAGATTGTCGGTTATATCGGCAAGGCCAGCGGCCTGCAGGGCTACCTCGTCTCCAAGAAAGAGGTCGAGCGGTACAACATCCGTTCCCTCGAGGACTTCAAGCGCCCCGAGGTCAGGGAGGCCTTCGACAACAACGGCGACGGCAAGGCCGACTTGGTCGCCTGTCCCCCGGGCTGGGGCTGCAAAGAGATAATCTCCCACCACATGGACGTTTACGGCCTCGAAGATCACGTCAAGCCGATCAAGGCCTCCTACGCTGCCGCCATGGCCGATACCCTGGCCAACTACAAGAAAGGCAAGCCGGTATTCTTCTACACCTGGACCCCCAACTGGACCATCTTTAAGATGAAGCCGGGCCAGGACGTGATGTGGATCAACGTCCCAGAGATCATGGCTACCAAGGCCCAGGAGTCGGCCATCGATCGCATGACCGTATCAAGCGTCGAAGGGGCAGTTTCAGACCCCGTCAAGTTCGGCTTCGTGATGAACGACGTCCAGATTGTCGCCAACAAGAAGTTCCTCATCAAAAATCCGGCGGCCAGGAAGTTCTTCGAGATCTTCACCCTGCCGCCGGGGGACATCAACGAGCAGAATACCCGGATGCAGGAAGGGGAGGCTTCGAAGAGGGAGATCGAGCGCCACGTCGACGAGTGGATCGCCAAGAACCAGCAAGAATCAGACACTTTTTGACCATTGATCAAGAAGCAAATCAGAGCCACTTCGATCTTTGGATCAGGTGGCCCTTTCTCGTAATGGAGTGTTTAACTGACGCATTTCCCGCTTTGAGGCATGGGTCCGATCAAGACACTTGAGGAACAATTCGACTCCTTTTCGGGCCATTGACAATCCAGAAAAGCTTGATACCTTCCAAGTTGAAGAGACATTAGGAAGCTAACGTGGTGAAGGCGCCGCTTCAGGGCCTAACTCAGCCGAGCAGCTCCTCTCGTTGTTCCCATGGGCTAGTCATAAGCGGCAGTAAACTGCCCCGATTCTGAGCATCCTGTCGGCGCCGAACATCCATTGGAGTATCAAACATTAAAGCGGCTAAAAAGGAGGATCTATGCAACGGTCAACCATTCATCAAAACGCCAATAAAAAGACATTTCTGCATAAGAACATTCGAATTTTCAGGATGAAAGTAGCGGTAACCGTATTTCTGGCCTTGTTCGCTACCGTCACTCTGAGCGCCCCCGTCTCAGCAAAAGATTGGCGATCGGCCAAGGTAACTCTCAATGACGCAGACGGCAACCGAGTTGGGAAAATGTTCTTAATTCAGAAAAGAGATGGCGTGCAGGTCCTGGTGAAAGTCCAGGACCTTACGCCAGGCTTTCATGGTTTTCATGTCCATGGGATCGGCAAATGCAGTCCCGACTTTACAGCGGCAGGTGGTCACTTCAATCCCATGGGGGTCAATCATGGCGAACACGCTGGTGACATGCCGGTTTTGTTGGCAAACGAAGACGGTATAGCGGAGATGAGTTTCAAGACAGACCGTTTCCTTATCGAAGATTTGTTTGACGGGGATGGCAGTGCCATTATCATCCACGCCGGCTCAAACAACTACGCAAACATTCCGGATCGGTACATGTCCACAGAAGCTGACCATCCTGGGCCTGACGCATCGAGAGGCGGACCG
>CALZIC010000050.1 GCA_945787285.1 uncultured Desulfuromonadales bacterium | reverse complement strand
GCCACCGTCGAAATGCGCACGTCCTCGCCCATGACGATGGTTCCGGTCCGTTCGTTGACGACGATGCGGGCCTTGCGGTCGGGGGTCACATCAAGCCCCTCGAGAGCGGCGACGAACTCCACGGTGCGCCCCTGGTAGCCTTCGGGGATCTCCACCCGCAGGGTGCCGCCGTCAAGGGCCTGAGCCACCCCCGCTCCGAAGCGGGTGGAAATCGCCTCGTTCATGCGCGCCATGGTGGTGAAATCGGCGTCTTTGAGCCGGTAGGTCAGGTGCTCCATGCCCGAAAACTCGAAGGGGACCTCCCGCTCGATGAGCCCCCCGTCGGGGATGCGCCCGACGGTCGGGTGATTGGTCTGCACCTTGGCCGCCTTGCCGCCGAAAGCCAGCGAACCGACGATCATCGGCCCCTGGGCCACGGCATAGACGTTGCCGTCGGGCCCCTTGAGAGGGGTCATCAGCAGGGTTCCCCCGGCCAGGCTGTCGGAATCGCCGATGGAGGAGACCTGCACGTCGATGGTGCTGCCGGCCCGGGCGAAGGGAGGCAGTGCGGCGGTAACGATGACCGCGGCGACGTTGTTGACCTTGACCTGGCTGCGGTCGACGGTCACCCCGAGGCGCTCCATCATGCTGACCAGCGACTGCACGGTGAACTGGGTGCCGGCGCTGTCGCCGGTGCCGTTGAGACCGACCACCAGACCGTAGCCGACCAGCTGGTTGTCGCGCACCCCTTCCATGGTAGCGATATCCTTGATCCGCGCCCCGAAAGAAGTGCCCGGCACCAGAACGGTCAACAGAATAAGCCCGAGAATAATTTTTTTCAGATAAGCATTCATAACGAATTTCCCGCCTTTTGCCCTTCACCAATCACCAATCACCAATCACTCATCACCAATCACTGGTTTTAAAACGGCCAGACATTGTTAATAAAACGCATCAACCAGCCCGGCGACTGATTGTCGCTGATCGCCCCCTTGCCGGTATAGGCGATGCGGGCATCGAGGACGTTCTTCGAATCGACCACGTTCCGGGCCGAAATGTCGGCCGGGCGCACAACCCCGGTCAGCTTGACGATCTGCTGCTCGTTGTTGACGGTCACGGTCTTGCCGCCGGCGATGCGCAGGTTGCCGTTCGGGAGCACGCCGACGACCTGGGTGGTCAATGTGGCCACCAGGTCTTCCTTGCGCGAAGTCTTCCCCTCACCGTCGAAATCGTTGTCGAATTCGGCACCGAGTAGCTTGTTCAGGTCGATATCCGAGTTCAGTTTGGCAAGCTGGGCCTCGAGACCGAGCAGGTTGGGAATGCTGGCCTCGATCGAACTGCTGCGGCTGGTGGAGGTCTTGGCCTCCTTGCTGGCGCTGGCCTTCTCGAAGATGGCGACGGTGACGATATCCCCCACCGTACGGGCCTTGTTGTCGTAAAAGAGGCTCCCCTGCTGGGTCGTCCACAGCGAGCCGGCCGTGTCCGGCACCGCCGGCTCGATGACCACGGCCGATGTGTCGGGCAGGGTCGACGCTTCGTCGATAGCGGCTGTATGGTGGGCGCAGCCGCCGAGCAGCAGGGCCACAAGCACAATGGCTAGTACAGCCGGGCGGAAGTCTTGCGTCGGATCGAGGGTGCCGATGCGCCCGCCCCGCAAGGCGAGAGAAGGGCGAATATTTGACCATATTAAACCGCCGAACAACGCAGCGGGGCGGGAGGCAGCGACAACCGAATCCAGCAACCGACTTCCGCTCGTCTGTACTCGAAGTTTTTTCATTGTCCATACTCCACTACAACAGTTCCGGGGGCCACCACGCGGCCGAGAATAGTCCTGTTGGAATTCTTGTTTTTCACCCGGATGGTCTCACCCTCCAGACCGTTCTGCCGGGCCTCGCCGAGGGCGGTCATCTCCAGCTTGCCGCTCTTGAGAATAATAGTGACCAAATCTCCCCGCTTGATCATGGGCGGAAATTCGACGGCGGCGCGGTCGAGGGGGCGCCCCATGCGCAGCCCGCGCTTGAGCTTTTTGCCGATCACTTCGTCCGGGTCGAAAACCGGGTTCTTCAGCCGGGCGATGTCCTGCTCGACCAGGCTCAGGTCGATCTCGGACAAAACGGCTCCGCGCGGCAGGTCGACAGCGGCGACCACCACCGGGGCGATCGCTTCGACTCCCCCGCGCACGCTGAGGTTTTTCACTGTTTGACCGTCGATGCGAAAGATCACCGTGAAGCGGGTGCTGCCGATTACTTTGGGATTGGACGGAATGATCTGATGGGAGATAGCCCCGGGGGGAAGAACGAAGGGACGGGGAAACTGGGGATCGCGCAGGCGAATGACAACCCCTGGCAGCCGGGACTGCTGGTCTTCGAGGTAGTCTTCGAGAATTTGGCGCAGCATCCCGGCGTCGACCTCGATGCCGCTGCCTCCGCCGGTCCCCTTGGGGGGAGCGGCCCGGGCGGGTTCGATGGCCAAAGCGGCGGAGACGAAAAGAACAAGGATGAGAACGGTCAGGAGCTGCCTGCAAGCATTCATGGCGTCTTTCTACCGGACCAGTCCGTTGACCATCTGCAGCATTTCGTCGGCGGTGGTGATGGCCTTGGAGTTGATCTCGTAGGCTCTCTGTCCGGCGATCATGTTGACCATCTCTTCCATGATGTTGACGTTGGACCCTTCGAGGTACCCCTGGGAAATGGTGCCGAGGCCGTTCTCTCCGGCGGTGCCGGTTTCGGGGGAACCGGAAGAGACGGTTTCGGCATAGAGGTTGTGGCCGATGCTGCTGAGCCCCGCCGGGTTGCTGAAGCGCGCCAACTCGACGGTGCCGACCTCGGTCGGGGTGTTCTGGCCGTCCTGAAAGACTTCGACGGTGCCGGCGGTGCTGATGGTGATCTGGTTCGAGCCGGCCGGAACAACGACTTCGGGCGACAGGGGGAGTCCTTCGGAGGTGACCAGACGCCCGGTGCTGTCCATCTTGAGCGCGCCGGAGCGGGTGTAGCCGGTTTCGCCGGTGGGAAGGGTGACCTGGAAGAACCCCTGCCCTTCGATGGCCAGGTCGAGTTCATTGCTGGTGCTGACGATGTCGCCGACGGTGAAAACCTTCTGGATGGCGGCCACCTTGGAACCGAGGCCGACCTGCACGCCGGTGGGGAGATCGCCGCCGCCGGGGACGGTGGTCCCTGCCGCGCGGGAGGTCTGGTAAAGGATGTCCTGAAAATCGGCCCGGCTCTTTTTGAAGCCCGTGCTGTTGACGTTGGCCAGGTTGTTGGCGATTACGTCCATGTTGACCTGCTGGGCTTCCATTCCGGTAGCGGCTGTCCAAAGCGCTCTGATCATCGTCTGACTCCTTTATTCCTTAACCGACTGTGCCGATTTCGATAGCTTTTTCGGAAATCTTCGAGAAAGCCTGGATCGCTTTCTGGCTCGATTCGAAAGCGCGCATGGTTTCGACCATCAGTCCCATTTCGCGCATCATGTTGACATTCGACTCTTCGAGGTGCCCCTGCATCACCCGGGGGTTTTCGACCGGGGCCTCAACGGCGCCGTTGAGGGCGAAGACCGATCCGCCGCGCCTCTCGAGCTTGCTGGTGTCGTCGAAGGTAAAGAGGGGGACTTTCGCCTCGCCGCCGTCGGCCATCTGGATGGTTCCGTCTTCGCTGATGCTCACGTCGGTGCCGGAAACGGCGATCGGGGCCCCGTCGGCGGTGACGACCTGCATATTGCCGGCGGTGATCAGGTTGCCTTCGGCATCCTGGCTCAAGCTCCCCTGGCGGGTGTAGAAGAAGTTGCCGGCCTCATCGCGCACCTTGAAGAATCCTTCGCCGACAATGGCCATGTGCAGCGGCGAACCGGACTCGACGATGGTTCCTTTGGAGAAGTCGCTGAAACCGCCCTTGAGGGTGGCGAAGTTATGTCCCTGAACAGCGGTGCGGGCTTCTTCAAAGGCCGCCTCGAAAGCATTGGCGCCCTTTTTGTAGCCGGCCGTCTTTATGTTGGCCATGTTGTCGGTGATGGTGTCCAGCATGTTCATCCTGGTCATGGCTCCCGACAGTGCGCTGTAGACTCCTGAACTCATCGTTATCTTCTCCAAGGCTTGCTGGTTTGATCCGGGCTTAATACCCTATCGGAACCGCCGCCGCGAATCTTTAGGCTTAATTTTCCCCGGGGCTCTTTTCCGGGTTGCATCCGACCAGGGCCAGCTTCAGCAACTGCTCGGTCTCGCCGACCGAAATGTCCAGTATCTGCGAAATATCTTCGGCTCCGAGTCCCCGTCGCGCCATGGCCACCACCAGCCGGTACTTCTCGGGAATGGCCCCGCCCCCCTCGCCCCCCTTGAGGCGCTGGCACATCTGTGCCTGGCTCAGGTCGGCATCGAAACTGGCCGAGAAGGGGGCCGGCTGCGGTGTATTTACTTCGGCCTCTGCCGCGTCTTCGAAGTGCCGCAGTCTCTGCAGCGCTTCGTTGAGCTTGCGGGTCTGGCTCTTGAACTGGCTGCGCAACCTCTCGAGGCGGCGATCGAGAATCCAACACCCGCCGGCAAAGCCGAGACAGATCAGCAGCACGACTGTAAAGAGCAGGTCCTTTCCCATCACCGCGTCCACTCTTTACAGTGCCCTTCCGAGCTTGACCTTGCCGCGCCCGAGTTTGGACTTGAGCTTGATCAGGGCCTGGCTGTGAAGCTGGGACACCCGCCCTTCGGAGAGGTCGAGGACCTCGGCGATCTCCTTCTGGGTCAGCTCTTCGTAGTAGTAGAGGCTGATGACCAGCACCTCTTTTTCGGACAGGCTCTTCAGGTGGTCGGCGATCTCGCGGGTCAACTCTTTCGACTCGAGCGACTGCAGGGGGTTGGGGCGCTCGGTGTCTTCGATCGTCTCCACCAGGGTGCGCCCGTCGCTGTCATTGCCGATCGTTTCATTGAGGCTGACGATGCCGAGGCTGCTCACCTCGCCGAGAAGCTTCTGGTATTCGTCGAGGCTGAGGCCGAGTTCGCGGGCCACTTCCTCTTCTTCGGGCAGACGCCCCAGTTTCGACTCGAGACGACAGAAAGCGTCGGCCACCCGGTTCTGCTTGTCGCGAAGCGAGCGGGAAAACCATCCCATGCGGCGGGCTTCATCGAGGATGGCCCCGCGCATGCGCCGCTCGGCAAAGGTCTTGAACTGGGCCCCCTTGGCCGGATCGAAGCGGTTGGCCGCGTCCATCAGCCCGCTCATGGCGGCACTGGCCATATCATCGCGAGTCATGTAGGACGGCACCTGGCAGATCATCCGCTCGACGATGTAATCGACATTGCCGAGATGCGTTGTGATCAGCTCTTCCCGGTCGATTTCGACCTGGGGCGCGCGGGGATAGATAAAGGGTTCGTCCAGACCGATCATTTAATCTTCCTGGCCAAAAGAGAGCAGGCGCTTCCAGAAGAACTGGACGTTCCCCTTGGGCGAAACATTTTTCATGACCGCGG
Source organism: uncultured Desulfuromonadales bacterium (assembly GCA_945787285.1). Classification (GTDB taxonomy): domain Bacteria; phylum Desulfobacterota; class Desulfuromonadia; order Desulfuromonadales; family Trichloromonadaceae; genus CALZIC01. Next base: position 9,673 of record CALZIC010000050.1, on the reverse strand, counting down.
AAATGTTCTCGGCGATGTCGGAGAAAGCGCTGGCGATTTTGCTCTTGGGATAGAGTTCGACCATGACCGTCTGCTTCGACACCGACTCGCGCATCCGCTTGTCGAACGGAAGGCAGCCGATGTAATCGATGGAGATGTCGAGATAGCGGTTGGCCACCAGGGTCAGCTTCTTGTAGACATCGAGCGCCTCGTCCTGGTTGGCGACCGAGTTGACGATAAGGTTGAAGCGCTTTTCGTGGTACTTGGTCGACAGCAGCTTCATGATCGCGTAGGCATCGGTTATCGCCGTCGGGTCCGGGGTGGTCACCACCAGAATCTCCTGGGCCGCCACGTTGAAGTAGGTCACGTTTTCGGAAATACCGGCCTCGGTATCGATGATCACCACGTCGTAATCGCCGTGAAAGGCGTCCATGGCATCGAGAAACCGCATCTTCTGGTCTGAAGAGAGATGGGTCACGGCCTGTATGCCCGAACCGGCCGGCAGAATACTGATCCCCTCGGGACCTTCGATCACGATCTCTTCCAGGCGTTTTTCGCCGGCGAAGAAGTGATTGAGATTGTACTGGGGGGCGAGGCCGAAGACCACGTCGACGTTGGCCAACCCCAGGTCGGCATCGATGATCAGAACCTTTTTACCCATGCGCGCCAGCACGATGGCGACGTTGGAGGCAACCGCCGTCTTGCCGACCCCCCCCTTGCCGCTGGTCACCGAAATGACCTGGGGGGTCTTCTCCCCCTCACTGCGACTGACCGCTTGGCGGGTAAAGGCTCCGCTCAGGGAACGTAGTGTTCCGGCCTGATCGAGAGGTTCATTGACCATATTCATGTCTCTCATCGTTATTGTTTCCCCATGATGAAACTGGCCACCCTTCCCGGCTCGGCCTGCACCAGGTCTTCCGGTACCTTCTGGCCGTTGGTGAGATAGGAAAGGGGGAACTTGCTTTTCAAGTGGACATTCAAAATCGATCCGAGCCCTTCGCACTCATCCAGCTTGGAGAAGATCAGGCTCGAAATCGGCAACCGGCCGAAGCGACGGATCGCACCCAGCAACTCCTGGTCCCTGGTCGTCGCCGAGAGCACCAGGTGATTTTCGATGTTGCTTCCGCGGCCGATAAATTTTTCCAGTTCTTCGATGCCGCTGGCATCCCGGGGGCTTCGACCGGCAGTGTCGATAAGGATCAGATCCTTGTCCTGGTGACGATCGATGACGTCACTCAGCTGCTCCGGGGTCAGAACCACTTCGACCGGAATGTTCATGATTTCGCCGTAGACCTTGAGCTGCTCGGCGGCGGCGATACGGTAGATGTCGATGGTGACCAGGGCCAGCTTGCGGCCGTGATTGAGCAGGTAGTCGGCGGCGAGCTTGGCGACGGTGGTCGTTTTGCCGACCCCGGTGGGGCCGACCAGGGCGACCATGCGCGGCCCGGCACTCCGCTGCGAAATGGGAGGGGCCACCCGCACCATGCCGGCGATGATACCGGCCAGAAAACCCTCGAGGGTGACCGACCGGTTGCGCGGCGGGTAGTTCTCCATGGCCCGGCGGACGATCGTCTCGGCGGTGCCGTCCTGAACCCCGCGGGAGGTCAGGGCCTGCATCATCCGCTCGAGACCGCTCTTGCTCGGCTTGCTGGTCTCGGGGCGGGGTTCGATGGGCGGCTCGGGGCGATTCTGCACCGCCCCGCGCACCAGTTCTTTGAGTTCGCTGATTTCGTTGCGCAGGGTATCGACGTTGAGGGAAGAGACCTTCCCCTTGAGTTCTTCGAGTTCCTCTTCCAGCGGATCGATGACCTTGCGCTTGCGCCACAGCTCGTTGTAGTTGAGCTCAGGCCCCGAAGCCGGCTGAGCGACCCGGGCGGGCGCCTCTTCGGTTGCGGCGGCGTAGCGGGAGTAGGCCTCCTGGGACGCGGGTCGCGGCGTCATGGAAGGGATTTTCCCGACCGGCGCGGCATCTCTTGCCGTACCCGGTGCGGGGGCATCGACGGCGGCGGTCACTTCGAGCACGGCTTTGCCGAGAAGGCCCATCTTTCCCTTGCGCACACTGCGGGTCGAAAGGATCATGGCCTCGGGCCCCAGGGTCTCCTTGACCTTTTTCAGTGCCGTGGGCATATCGTCGGCTTCGAAAACTTTAACCTGCATTCAGACTCACCGTTCCTATCGATTTCACCTTCAGGTGCGAGGCGATCTCATTATGAGAAAGAACTACAAGATTCGGCAGATAACGTTCGGTCAACCTTTTGACATGCGGTCGGATTGTTGGCGCACAGAGCAGCACCGGCGAGCCCTGCCCGGCGCCCCCCTTGATGCGCTCGCTGAGGCTTTCGAGGATCGACCGGGCAGTACCCGGATCGAGCGAGAGGTAGCTGCCCTGGGCCGACTGATTGAGGGCGTCCTGAATCTTGGACTCGACCACATGGTCGAAGGTCAGCACCTCGAGAAGTTCATCCGGAGCATAACTGGTACTGATCGACCGGGCCAGGGCCTGACGGACGTACTCGGTGAGCAGATCGGGGTCCTGGGTGCTCGGGCCCCAGTCGGCGAGAGCCTCGAGGATGGTCCTCATGTCTCTGATCGATACCTGCTCGCGCAGTAGATTCTGCAGCACTCTCATCACGGCTCCGAGGGACAGTAGGTTGGGAACCAGCTCCTCAACAATCTTCGGATAGGTCTTGCCGAGGTTATCGAGCAAGTTCTGTGCCTCCTGGCGACCCAAAAGTTCATATCCGTGCGTCTTTATGATTTCGCTGATGTGCGTGGCCATCACGGTAGTGCAGTCAACCACTGTATATCCGGCCATTTGCGCCCGTTCTTTCTTGTCCTGGGAAATCCACGTAGCCGGCAATCCAAAGGCCGGTTCGGTGGTCGCCACCCCCTTGAGAGTCTCGATGGCGGTCCCCGGATTCATCGCCATGTAATGGCCGGGGAGCATCTCGCCGCCGGCAATGCGGACCCCCTTGAGCAGCAGGGCATACTCGTTCGGCTTGAGCTGCAGGTTGTCCTTGATGTGAATCGGCGGCACGATGAATCCGGCATCGAGGGCGAACTGCTTGCGGATCGACTGGATGCGCTCGAGCAGCTCGCCGTCCTGCGAAGCGTCGACAAAGGGGATCAGGCCATAGCCGACCTCCAGTTCGAGCAAATCGACATTGAGCATTTCTTCGTAGTTGGTCTCGGGCGGCGGCCCCTCCTCGACCACCTCTTCCGGGGCCGCGGCCGCCTGCTCGTTCTGCTTTTGAACCTGCCAGGCGACCGCACCGAGTGCCACGGACAGCAGCATGAAAGAGAAGGTCGGCAGCCCGGGGATCAGGGCGAAGAAAAAGAGGATTCCCGAAACGACCCAGAGGGCGCGGGGGTGGAGGGTGAACTGGGACTTGAGTTCGGAGCCGAAATCGCCGGACCCGGCCGAGCGGGTGACCAGCACACCGGCCCCGGTGGAGATGATCAGGGCGGGGATCTGACCGACCAGCCCGTCACCGACGGTGAGAATGGTGTAGTTCTCCGCCGCCGCGGCCATCGGCATCCCCTTCTGCAGCACCCCGATGATAAACCCGGCGCCGATGTTGATCAGGGTGATGATGATCCCGGCGATGGCGTCGCCGCGCACGAACTTGCTGGCACCATCCATGGCCCCGTAGAAGTCGGCTTCGGAGGAGATTTCCTTGCGCCGGGTGCGGGCCTCTTCGTCGGTGATCAGACCGGCATTGAGGTCGGCGTCGATGGCCATCTGCTTGCCCGGCATGGCATCGAGGGTAAAGCGGGCGGCCACCTCGGCCACGCGCCCGGCACCCTTGGTGATGACCATGAAGTTGATGACCACCAGGATGACGAAAATAACGATCCCCACCACGTAGTTGCCGCCGACCACGAACTGGCCGAAGGAGGCGATCACCGACCCGGCGGCGTCGGCCCCCTCGTTGCCGTGCAGCAGGATGAGACGGGTCGAGGCGACGTTGAGGGAAAGACGGAACAGGGTGGTGGCCAGCAGCAGCGACGGGAAAACCCCGAAATCGAGAGCCCGGGCGGTATAAAGGGAGATGATCAGGATCAGCAGGGCCACGGTAATGTTGGTGGCCAGAAAGACGTCGAGCAGCATCGTGGGGATCGGAATGATCATCACCAGCAGAATCGCCACCAGCGCCAGGGCGACGATAACGTCGCTGCGCAGCAGGGATCCAACCCACTTGTTGTCGGCTAACCGGTTCATAGCTTAGCTCTTCTTTCCTTTGAGACTGTAAACATAGGCGAGAATTTCAGCGACCGCCTTGAAAAGGTCTTCCGGCACCTGCTCGCCGATATCGACCTTGAAAAGCGCTCTGGCCACCGGGACGTTCTCAACCAGCGGCACGTTGTGTTCCTTGGCAATCTCCCGGATGCGCATCGCCACCGCGTCGGCGCCCTTGGCCACGATCTGCGGCGCATCCATTTCACCGCGCCGGTAACTGATGGCGACCGAAAGGTGGGTCGGGTTGGTGATGATCACGTCGGCCTTGGGCACCTCTTCCATCATCCGGCGGCGGGCCTGCTCCATCTGGATCTGGCGGATTTTCCCTTTCAAGTGCGGATCCCCCTCACTCTCCTTGAACTCCTCTTTCTGCTCCTGCTTGGTCATCTTCATCTTTTCCTCGAGCTCCCAGCGCACGAACAGAAGGTCGATAATCCCCAGAAGGATCAGGATGCCGCAGGTTTTCGCCAGCACCGAAAAGGCGACCCCGGCCAGGTAGGAGATGGTGCTGACCGGCGGCATGTCGATCAGGTAAAGCCCCTGCTCGAATTCTCCGGCGACCGTCTTGAAGGCGACAAACCCGATCACGGCCACCTTGACCAGCGACTTGACGATCTCGAGCATCGAGCGCTTGGAAAAAAACTTGGCCGCCCCCTTGATCGGATTGAGCTTGCCGAGTTCAGGCTCCAGGGGCTTGGTGGTAAAGAGCCAGCCGACCTGAAAAAAGGTGGAGAAAAAACCGACCACCAGCACCAGCAGCAATAGCGGAGCCAGGAGCAGGCCGAGTTTGCCGAGAATAAAAAGGAACAGGTTCTGCACCGACAGGGGGGTCACCTCGAAGGTGCCGGTCTGGGCCAACAGCCCGCCGAGCAGCCCCTGAAGGTTCTCCCAGAAGGTCGGTCCGTAGAATGTCCAGAGGAGCAGAAACGACGTCATCAACGCGGCGGTATGAATTTCGCGACTCTGGGCGACCTGCCCCTTCTTGCGAAAATCCTCCCGCCGCTTGTCTGTGGCCTGTTCTGTTTTTTCCTGTTGCGAATCTTCTGCCATCGGTCCCTGACCCCTGAAATAAGCACTGCGTCAGGGACTATTTGAGCAAAAGACGGTCCAACTCTGAAATTCCCGCAGTCCGAGGCCGCCGGAACCGTCCCGCAACACGCCGGACACCCTGCAGAAGGCTGTAAAACCGGGAGCTTGGGAATGTGAAAATAGAGGGGGGGAACGTTTATAGGAGCTGCAGAAGGTTGAGAATCCGCTCTTCGAGCGAGCCAAACTCCCGACCCAGAAGGGAGACGACGAGGTTCAGAGTCAAACCTATGACAATAAAGGCGACCCCGATGTTGATGGGAAAGGAGAGCATGAAGACGTTAAGCTGGGGGAAGACCCGGGCCAGGATGCCGAGGACCAGGCCGGAGAGCAGAAGAACCGCGAGAATCGGCGCGCTGAACTGCACCCCCAGGGTGAACATGTGCCCGGCCAGCTCCATGATAAAGGGGATGGCGCCGCCCGAAAGGTCGGTGGTTCCGGGCTGGAGCAGCCGGTACGATTCGACCACGGCGCGGATGAAGAGGTGGTGGATATCGAGGACCAGAAAGACCAGAATGGCGAGGACGTTCTGAAACTGGGAAATCAGCGAGACCTGCCGCTGGTTCTGCGGATCATAGACGTTGGCGGCGGCAAACCCCATCTGGTAGCCGATGATCGTTCCGCCGAGTTCGACCGAGGTGAAAATCAGCTTGGCGGTAAAGCCGATCAACAAGCCGAGAATCCCCTCGGTGAGCATCAGCAGGGCCAGGGGCAGAGCGTTAAAGTCGGGCGGGGGGAGCAGGGGGCGAACCACAGGGAAGATCACCAGCGCCAGCATCAGGCTCAACCCGATGCGCACCCGGGCCGGGGCGGTTCCGCTGCCGAAGACCGGCAGGGTCGCCATCATCGACGCCATGCGGGCGAAACAGATCATGAACTGTTGAATGGCATCGACCGAGATCGGCAGCGGTTCCACAGGATGCCTAGCCGCCGACCGTGGCGATGGAAGAGATAATGGTGGAGGTGAAGGTCAAAATCTTCTGGATCATCCAGGGGGCGAACAGGATCAGCGACACCAGAACCGCGACGATCTTGGGAACAAAGGTCATGGTCTGTTCGTTGATCTGGGTCGCCGCCTGAAAGATACTCACCAGCAGACCGACGACCAGGGCGTTCTACCTTCTACCTTCTACCTTCTACCTTCTACCTTCTACCTTCTACCTTCTACCTTCTACCTTCTACCTTCTACCTTCTACCTTCTACCTTCTACCTCAGTAAAAACTCTGCACCAGCGACGCCACCACCAGCCCCCAGCCGTCGACCAGCACGAAGAGCAGCAGCTTGAAGGGGAGCGCGATAATCGGCGGCGGCAGCATCATCATCCCCATCGCCATCAGCACCGAGGCGACCACCATGTCGATGACCAGAAACGGGATGAAGATCAAAAAACCCATCTGGAATGCCCGCTTGAGTTCGGAGAGCATAAAGGAGGGGATCAGGGTCAGGGTCGGAACGTCGTCGGGATTCTCCGGGGCCTCGATGCGGGCGATATCCATCAGCAGGGCGAGGTCTTTTTCCTGGGTCTGGGCAAACATGAAGTTGCGCATCGGCACCAGGGCCTGCTCGAGGGCGACCTCCTGGGAGATCTGCTCGTCGAGATAGGGCTGAAGGGCTTTGTCGTTCACCTCGGTCCACACCGGGGCCATGATGAAAAAAGTCAAAAACATGGCCAGGCCGATGATGACCTGGTTGGGGGGCATCTGCTGGGTTCCCATCGCCTGGCGCACAAACGACAAAACGATGACGACCCGGGTAAAGGCGGTGGTCATCAGCAGGATGGCCGGCGCCATCGACAGCACGGTGAGCACCACCAGCACCTGCAGGGCGGTGGAGACCTCGCCGGGGCTGTTGGCCTCGCCGAGGCCGATATTGAGGGTCGGCAGCCCCTGAGCCTGGGCCAGGGCCGGAAGGAGCAGGACGGCGGCGATCAGAACCGCAACGATCCTTCTCATGGCTTGTCCTCGATATGGTCCTGCAGGGTCTGCTCGAAGGAAGGAGCTTCAGCGCCCCCTTCGATTCTGGCAAGAAACTCCACCCGGTCTGCGCCGAGTCCGAGCAGGAGCTCCTCCCCCCGCACCCGCACCAGGCAGATCCCCTTTTTCGGTCCCAGCGAGCGCATTTCGACCACCTCGATCGCCCCCCCTTTGGCCGACGGCAGAAATCCGAAGCCCTTGCGGCTCAGGGCATAGAGCAGCAGGATAATGCCGAGCACCACCAGCAGGGCGAGCAGCATCCGCGCCGAGGACTCGAGAAGGCCCGGTGCGGCGGCAGGCTCTGCGGCCAGGGCCGGGGCCGAAACAAGCAGGAAAACGATTGCGGCCAGATATTTCATCGGTGTTGCGATCCTGATCACAGGGAGACTCTCCTATCCCAGGTTCTCAATACGTTCAGCCGGGCTGACGACATCGGTAAGGCGGATGCCGAACTTGTCCTTGACCAGCACCGCCTCGCCCCGGGCAATGAGACGCGAGTTGACGTACACATCAAGCGGCTCGCCGGCCAGCTTGTCGAGTTCGAGGATGCTCCCCTCCTGCAGTTCGAGCAGGTCTTTGATGAGGATGCGGGTCCGGCCGACTTCAACCGATACCTGAAGAGGGATATCGAGGAGAAATTCAAGGTTCTTCATATCGGCCTCGCTGCCGGGGTCTGCATTCTGGGCCTGCGCTTCAGCATTCTCTGCCATGATTATCTCCGTTCGAATTTACCGGTGATGCGAATCGCCTTATTGCCGTTTCGGGCTCCGGCCGCCGCCATGAACTTGGTTTTGCCCTCGACCTTCACCTTGAGGGGGGAATCGGGCGCGCAACCGAGGTCGATCACATCCCCGACCTGAAAATTGAGGATATCGCGGACCCGCAAGGTCACCTGGCCGAGCTGGGCCGCGATTTCTGCCTCCAGGTCGATCGTCCCCTCGCGCAGAAACCGGGGCCAGCTCTCGTTATGCTTAAGGTCTGCGGAGAGGGCGCTGTCGCGCAGGGTTTCCCGCAGCGGGTCGAGGGTTGTGTGAGGAAAGACCAGAAACATGCTGCCGGTAAGATCATCGAGGCAGACGGTGAAGCGAACGATCAAAACACCCGCCTCCGGATTGACGATATTCACCAGCCGCGGATTCGACTCGATTTTGACCATCTGCGACTGAATGCGTTGAACCGGGTCGAAGGCTTTTTGCAAATCGGGGCAAAGCGACTCCATGAGCCCCTTGAGAAGATTCGCCTCGATCGAGGTCATCGCCCGCTGCAGGGCGGTCACCTTGCCGTCGATACCGCCGCCGAGGAGCAGTTCGAGGAGCATGAAACTGAGAATGGAGTCGAAAATAACCAGGCCGCCCGCCCTGAGCGGGGAGAGGTCCATGATACCGATGGCGCTGTGTTCGGGCGTGCCCTGCAGGCAGTCCTCGAACTCCATCGAGTCGCTGCTGCCGTATTTCACGGTAACCGGCCGCTGCAGGCGGTTGGTCAGGGAGATGCCGTAATTGCGGCCGACCGACTCGAAGATCAGGTCGAGATTCGGTATTTTCCAACGCCCGAGCCCGGGACCGCCGACCAGGTCGAGACGCTTGACCCCGTGGTTGAGCTCGGGTTTGACGGCCGATAAGAGTTCGGCAATCTCGTCTTTGCTGAGGATGCGCTCCAAAATGCCCCCTACTGGACAACAAAGTCGGTAAAGTAAATGGTTTTGACTTCACCGAGAGCGAGCAGTGCGTTGATTCTCCCGATCAGGTCGGCGCGCAGCTGAAGTTTTCCCTGCAGGTCGCGCAGTTCATCGAAACTCTTGGAGCTCATGAACAGCAGTATCGCGTCGCGCACCTGGGGTTTTCTCTCCTCCACTTCGAGCGCTACTTCCGGCCCGTCGACCAATCCTCCATGGTGACCAGGGGACCGATCGGGTCTGGGGCATCATCCCCCTTTTTCTTCGATTTGACCGTCTTGCCATCGGCCTGTCCGTCGTCGCCCGATCCGCTGGCCCCGAGCATATAGGCCCCAACCCCGACCCCGACCAGAAGCAGCAGTACGACCACGGCGATGATGATCAGCTTCATCTTTCCGCCGCCCTGCTTCTCTTCGGTTGCCGCTTCCTTTTTATCCGCCATAGTTCTGCCTCTTTCGGTTTCGATCTAACATAAAATCAGAAGGGGACCTGGTCACCGGCATCGATCAGGTAGGGCAAGGCCTCCCTGTTGCCGCCGATGCTCTCCAATACGAATTCGACCCGCCGGTTCAGCGCCCGTCCCTCGGCGGTGCTTTCTTCAACCAGGGGGCGCTGCGAACCATAACCGACCGCCGACATGCGATCAAGAGGAACCAGCTGCTCCCCGTCGAAAAATTTCAACACCGATACCGCCCGGTCAACCGAGATATCCCAGTTGGT